>NZ_JAEMNZ010000005.1:0-280764 GCF_016461625.1 Devosia sp. MC532
CACCCCGATCCCTGACCAGCCTGACAGCCTCGAGCTTGAACTCCCGGCTGAACTTGCGTCTCTCCATAAAAACTCTCCAGTTCCAAAAACACCTTAACTCGGTGTCCTCAAAACCGGCAGCAGCTCACATATACTGAATCAAAATCGGCAGTACTGACACTCAAGCCCCAGTCACCGCAGAGCCATAACTCAGCCCAAGACCACCACCAGACTGCACTTTTGGGATGGAATTGCGAAAGGCAAGAACACTACAGACCACGTCTGAGAGTTCTAGAACGCAACAATTTCAATGAAAGAAAATGGCGCGAGAGACGGGCTCGAACCCGCGACCTCTGGCGTGATAGGCCGAAAATTAATCAATTGCAACAACGCAGTATTCAACTTTTTTTGCGGCTCACAAGCAGCATCAAAGACGTCAAAAGTTGAACCCGAATTCCATGCTTGCCATTCAGTCTTGCCTAAGCCTTTCGCAAACGTTTGATCTGTTGAAGCTCCGACCCGTATCAATAGCTGAGGCAAAGACCGCTAGCAGATGCTCATGATCGTCCACTAAAGAAATCTCCCTCCCGGAGCAGCTAGGCGCTTATTCCCGCTACATCACTGCCTGGAAACTGTGCACGACAATGCGGGCTCAGAACGTCAATGACACGCTAGATTTGGCATTAGCAGCTTCAGGGTGTGATCAGGCGCATGTGCGGCATCGGCCGCGCTTGCTGAGTGACAATGGCCCCAGCACCATCGCCCAGGAACTTGCCGACTATATCGCAGCCAATGACATGGATCATGTCCGAGGCGCTCCGCTTCATGCCCTGACACAGGGCAAGATCGAGCGCTGGCACCAGACGCTCAAGAACCGCATCCTACTCGAAAACTATTTCAGGTCCGGTAATCTCGAAAGTCAAATCGAGGCATTCGTCGAGCACTACAACCATCGGCGCAATCACGAGAGACTCAACAATGTGACACCTGCAGATGCCTAATTTGGCAGAGCATCTGCCATCATCAAAAATCGCCAAATCATCAAGCGCAAAACAATCCAGCATCGAGGCTTGATGCACCATAGGCTTGCCGCATAGCATCAACCGAATGACGAGCCGTGCTCTCTGCTAATCAAAGCCCAATCTGAGCCAAAGCATTTGACGACGGACACCCGTTTCAAAAAACCTGCGTGATTGATACCGTCGTGCCCATCGTCGGTCACCATATCTGCAGCGGTGCTACTCTCGTGCGGCCCATAGAAGGCCGCGTTTCAGGATGGTGCGCACGTGGGGCAATTCCAGCTCATCAGCCGTGTGCCCGAGCGAGGAATAGAACACGCGACCTTTGTCATGCGTGGTGGTGAAGACGACCGGCATGGTCACATCCTTGCGCCAATGATGCACTTCGCCGGAAAACACCGTCGTCGCCAGCACGTCTACGGCCGGATCGTAGTTGAGATAATACTGCTCTGAAGTGTGCTCAAAACTCTCAATCCCGGCCATGATGGGGTGATCGGGCCGCGTGACGTTCACCCGGTAGGTCATGATATTGCCGGGATGCTGTACCCAATAGCAGCTTGCTGCATAGCGAAACGGAACACTGGCGCGGAACGTCGTGGCGAGCCCCATGTGGTAGCCTGCCAAGCCCGTGCCCGCGCGAATGGCGGCGATCAAGACCTCCATCTTGTCGGGCGCAAGAGTACCGTCGGTAATGACCGGCACAATCAGATCATTGCTGCCGACGTCTGGATCGCCGAGCCTGTCGTAGTCATCGGTAACGACGACCAAAAAGCCTTCCTCCTCTAGTAGTGCCTTTACGACATGAGCCCCCCGTTCGGGCGTATGCAGCGGCAAGCCGCCCCAAACCACCAAAGCTTTTTTCTGTCTCATCTCATCCCTCACAGGCCCAGTCCAACGGCTTCAGTTCGGTGCACCCCACGCGGTACGAAGGCGAAGCTATCTTCAAGGCGCAACAGCTTTGCGGCAAGGTGCACGACGGAAAGCCACATCTCAGTTCCTTGCAGACCCGGCACATGGCCATCGGCAAAAGCCAATCCTTCGCCGTCCACCCAGCGCTCTGACACGCTGGAAATAATGATCCGCGCGATGGCCTCCGCTTCGACGCGCCTATGGTCGGTTTGAGCCAAGCACAAGAGGAGCGGATGAATGGTATCAAGAAGGTTACACGCCGTGTATGTTTCACCCGAGAAACCGTTATAGTTTCGGTAGTTGGCAATCACCGCATCGATCACCTGTTCGGCCCGTGGTACAGGAATGCCGAACTGAGCATAAGTGCCTCGCGTTAGACGATAGAAACCGTTGACCGGCTGCAGCAAGCCTTCGCTGGTGGGGTACCCCCAGAGGCCAGTAGCCCTATCCTGATGCAATGCGAGCCAACCAAAAAGCGTCTCATTGATGCGGGTGGCCTCGAAGTATCGCGCATTCAAATAGAGTGCGGTGCCAATCGCATCCACTGCCGCGCCACTTGACCAAGCGTGTGTGCGCCACGGCAGGTGATTGAGCCAATGGCTCAACTCCGGTGCCGAAAGGTCAACAGCACTGATCTCATGGCGCGGCTGACTGCCAAGAAGTTCTAGGGCGTAACCCACCGCCAGAACATTGTAGAGCGCCAGTCCATCTTCGCGGAGAGGGCGTTTGGGATCAGGATTCTGAAAGGGGTCAGGAAACAGTCCGGTTACAGGATCTTGTATCCGCTGCAACTGCTCAATCAGATCAGAACGATTGGCATCAGGAAGGTCTTCGCCAAAGGAGTTTACAATCTCGATGGCGTCGCAGAGGTGGCGAATACTACGCCGCTTTTGCCCACTTCCATCATAGGAGAGATATTCCCCGTCCTGCTGATTATGGAGTAGAACTTCGCGCCATTGATCCTGAGCGCGTCGGCTCAAAGCCTCAACTTGATCGCGTGTCTCGGCTCGCTTGCCTTGGCCCCGATACCGCAGAACTTTTGCCGGGACACCGCCAACAATAGCATTCGGTGGAACATCTTTGTTGACCACCGCCCCGGCGGCAATGACGGCCCCCCGGCCAATGGTTACGCCGTCAACAATGACGCAGTTCGCACCGATCCAGACATCATCCTCAACCGTGATGCCGAGGCTTTCGTGCTTTTGCAGGTAGATGGGCACTTGTGGGTCATCGTAGCCGTGATTGAACCCCACAAGACTGGCGTGACTGGCGATCCTTACCGCATTGCCACAATGCACCTTGCCGGAAATTGTCGCGAAGCTGTTGATCGTGCAATGGGCACCAAAGTGGACATCGCCGCGGACCAGGGCGTTTCCGGCAATCCAACTGTGTGCACCCAGCACGAGGTTGGTCGTGAAAATGGCTGCGGTGTCCGCGATATAGGCCGTTGGATCGACCTCTGCCCCTGCGTGGCGCTGTAGGTGAGCAATACGAGCCCGATGCTCATGGCTGGTGATGTCTTCCGGTGTCCGATCCCAAGTCAGATACTGAAGGCGATCGTAGGCCCACTTTGCGGCGATAGGATCTTCCTCTCGCCGCGACGCTGTATGTCCTCCCGAGTGCATGTGACTAAGCCGTCCGCTCTAGTAGGTCTTGAGTGATTTCGTATTGGAGCGGCTTGCCCAGCACGTAGCGCTCAACCTCATCGGCCACCATGATGCCGAGCCTCGTCCGTTCTGTACCAACGGCACCGGCGATGTGTGGCGTTAGGAAGACATTGGGCAGAGTGTAGAAGGGGCTATCGTCCACTGGAATTTCAGGATCGGTCACATCAAGAATAGCATTAATGCGCCCCGTCTTGACCTCCTCCAGAAGCGCCGCTTCATTCACCAAAGACCCGCGCGCAGTGTTGATGAAGGTGGCGCCGTCCCGCATGAGCGCGAACTGCTCCCTCCCCATCATCCCGGATGTCGAGGGCAATGCGGGAGCGTGCAGACTGACAACGTCCGAACGCGCCATCAGCGTATTGAGGTCGGTGAGTTCAACCTCCTGCGCAAGTGGGTCATTGGCCGAAACGAAGGGGTCGTAGAGCAAGACCGTCACGTCGAAGGGCTTGAGCAGTTGGATCACCCGCCTGCCGATGCGTGATGCGCCGATGACACCAACGGTACGCATAAAATTGCCAATAGGCTGATCTTGCAGGGCAAGGCTGGTGTTTCGCGAGTGGTCGTCTCGGTAGTAGTCGCGCAGATCGAAAACGCGCTTGTTAGCAAACAGAATGGCTGCCAGTGAGAATTCAGCAACCGGCACAGCATTCGCCTCGGCGGCGTGTGTAACCCGAATGCCGTGTTCGTAGGCGTAAGGGGCGATGGTGAACTTTACGGTCCCTGCCCCATGCGCAATGAGGCGCAAGTTCGGTGCTTGTTGCAACACTTCACGCGTCAAAAATGGTGTACCCCAAGCGGTCACCAGCACCTCGGCCTGCTTCAATACATTGAGTGCATCAGAGCTACTGAAAGTGGTCAGTGGCTCGTCATTGATTATGTCGCAACACGCTTCCAGTCGCCGAAGAGTTTCAAGCGTGAAAACGTGACGCGTTCGTGCCGGATCATATGCAAAGGCAAGTTTTGGACGCATTAGGACAACTCCACACCCACCGCGCTGACGTCAATACCGTCTTTGGCAAAGAGCGCATCGAGGTCAGCAATGTTGGGCGCCACTGGCGGATTGGCCAAGGCGTGGTCGGCAGCTGCCCCGACCGGCTGCGCCATAGCCGCCGTCACAAAAACAGTTTCACCTGCTGGCACTTCGCCCAGAAGTTGCGGCAAAATCGTTTTGGAGACGATGAGGTTACTGTTGGGCAATGCTTTGTGTGCTCGCCCTGCCCGTTGCCCGGTTAAATCAAGAATTACGGACACGTCCGTTTCGCTGCTCGCAAATCCCATAGCGGGGGCATCGACATATTTATCAGCGTTGAGATCGGCGCGCGCAATGGCGAACCCACCCTCAATGGTGCTCAAGGCACGAGGGGTGTTGATGCGATGCACGCGGACGTGCCAATCGCCCGATGGAATAAGCCAAGTGTCGACCGTAACGTCACCAAATGGCTTCCACCGCGAGTAAAGCGTTGTTCCGGCAATCTGAGCGCTCACATTGTGTTCGCGAACGCGATAGTGAAGTCCATCGTCGGAAAACGCCAAAGCGCCGTCGAACGCGCCTTGTTTAAAGTTTCGCTCGTCCGTTTCGACCGAAAACCCGTAGCGGCTGGAATAGACGAACTTAGCGTATTTCTCCGTGCCTTCGCGCATCATGAAGTTCTCTTGCCCGCAAGAGAGCGCCACGACATTTCCCGCGGTGTGCTGCATCACCATGCCCGGGTGCTTGAGCGGCACAGGATCATCGGTGAAATCCGCCTCGACCTCTTCTGCACTCCAGAATGGGTGGTCGGCAGGTAGTGCCAGTGGCAGAAAAGCCTTTAGCGCCCAGTATGGGGAGCCACCCGAATTGTAGTTCTCGGACATGAATAGGTTCGGATAACCGTAACCGACCGAAAGCACGCCATTCCCATGGGCAATCGGGAGCTTGCTCCACCAACGGAGGTGGCGCAGGTAATGGCCCTTGATGACGCCCCATGGGAGCGCCTCAAGATCGGCAAAAGCCAGCGCACCCCAGAACCCACCACAGGCGAAGCGATAGGTGAGGCTGCGACCAAAGGCGAGCGTGCCGCCGTCCTCGTCGAACCAATGCTGGATGTCCTGCGCAAAGCGCTCGGCACGAGCCTTGTAATTGGCGACACGCTCGTCGTCGCCGGTTTTGAGCTTGGCGTAGATCAGACCATAAAAGTGCATCGCGAAGGGGATGTAGTGATCCAAGCGACGCACATTTCCGTCGCGATACCAGCCGTCAGCTATGTAGAACTCTTCCAGCTCGCCAAGGAACTGCTCCGTGTAGGTGCGGTCAAATTCGACCCCAACCTCATCGAGCCCTAGATCGACCAAAATGCGGAAGAACTTCCAGTTGTTGGGCGCATAGTCGAACTTGCGCGCGTGCTTGAGATAGTTCGCAAGATTGTCCTTCGCCTTCTGCGGCAAGGGATCCCATACTAGGTGCGGCAACATCTTTAGGGTGAACCCTATCGCGGCCAACTCAACCTGGCGCTGGTCTATGCCATTCACCGTCCCCCAATATTCTGGGTGGTCCGGATCGGTGCCATTGGCTAGCCCCTGACGATAACGCTCCCAGTGATCAAACGCCCCGCCGCCAGCCGCGAGCGGCGTCAGGCCCCAGAGTGGACGCGCAAACCCTTCCAAGTCTGCGGCGGCGCGATCAAAGTGTGCACCCGCTCCATCAAGGCGCACGCGGGCATTGCCCTCCGAAAAATACGGCAGCAAGGGTTCGAAAAGATCACGCAGCGCGGTCTCAATATCGGTGCGCGTCTTCAGTGGGTTACCGAACAGCGGATTTGCAGTTGTTGGATCGTAAGTCATTACACAAAGGCCTTTTGCGGCGCGTCGTCATAAGCGCCTTGAAGTGTGAGCGTTTCAGCAAAATGGCAGGCCACCAGTTGTCCCGTGCCGTTGACGGCACGCAACTCGGGCTTGATTGCTCGGCATTGATCGGCGGCGTATTTGCACCTTGTATTGAACGGGCATCCCACAGGGCGATTGCCGAGATATGGGATTTCGCCGCGAAGCTCTTTGCTCGGCCCTTTGCGCCGAGTGGGATCAGCAACGGGCAAAGCCTCGAGCAGCATATCGGTGTAGGGATGGCGCGGGCGCTCAAACAGCTGTTCGGTTGGAGCGCTTTCAACGATGTGGCCAAGGTACATCACCACCACGCGGTCAGCGATGTAATTGACCACGCCAAGATCGTGGCTGATGAAAATATAGGTCAGCCCCAATTCGGCCTTCAAATCATCCAAGAGGTTCAGGACCTGCGCCTGAATGGAGACATCGAGCGCCGATACGGCTTCGTCAGCAATGACCAGCTGAGGGTTGAGCACCAGTGCGCGAGCGATGCCGATACGCTGCCGCTGCCCGCCGGAGAAGGCGTAGGGATAACGCCCGACAGCATCCGCCGCGATACCGACGCGAGCGAGGATATTGATAACCCGATCTTCCAGTTCTTGGCCTTTCGCCAAGCGATGCACGCGTAACGGCTCTGCTACAAGATCGAAGACGCGCATATGGGGATTGAGCGAGCTCATCGGATCTTGAAAGATCATCCGCATATCGCGGCGCCACGGTTTCATGGCGCGCTTGTCGAGGGCCGTAAGCTCAACCTTTTTGTCTTCAGATTGGTGGTAGTAAACCTTGCCGGTCGTGACCGGCTGCGCCTTGATGATGCAGCGGCCCAGTGTGGTTTTCCCGCAGCCGCTTTCCCCAACGATGGCGAGGGTCTCGCCTTTTTCGACCGTGAGGTTGATATCGTTGAGAGCCACGAGTTCACGCGGCGGGGCGAACATGCCACCGCCAAGCGTGTAGACCTTGGAGAGGTTTTCGACCGTAAGAAGCGAGCTCATGCTACTGCCTCCGAATTGACAGTGCTCAGCAAGTGGCAGCGAGCCACATGGTCCACGCCGATCTCCACCCGAGGGGGGCGAACATTGGCGCACGGACCGAACGCGTGAGGACAGCGGCTCGTAAAGCTACAGCCTTGCGGCCGGTCTTTCGGTGATGGCACGGTGCCTTTGACCGGGCTGAGCCGCGTTCTATCGGCTTTCCTCTGTAACTTGGGCACCGAATTCATCAGCGCCTGCGTATAGGGGTGCCTCGGCGCGGCGAAAACATCGTAGACACTGCCCTGCTCTACGACGTCTCCGAGATACATTATGGCGATATCGTCAGCGATTTCGGCAACGACACCCAGATCATGGGTGATGAAAAGCATAGCCATACCGTATTCGGCTTGCAGTTGGCGCATGAGATCGAGGATTTGAGCCTGCGTGGTCACGTCGAGGGCGGTGGTGGGCTCATCCGCGATCAGCAGCTTGGGGGTGCAAGCGAGCGCCATCGCAATCATGGCGCGTTGGCGCAGGCCGCCGGAGAGTTCGAACGGATAGGCATTTGCGCGTTCACGCGCACCCGGAACCCCGACCTGGTCGAGAATGCTAATCGTGCGTTCGCGAGCCTGTTTCTTATTCACCTGCTCATGCAACAGAATGACTTCGTCGATCTGATCGCCAATCGTGTGGACGGGTGAAAGAGAACTCATCGGTTCTTGAAAGATCATCGATATCTGCGCGCCACGGATTGCGCGCATGGGCGTGCTGTCGGGCCTGAGCTTGGCAATATCGGTCAGTCCGGTAGAACTATCGAACAAGATCTCGCCCGTCCGAATATCGGCGTTGCGGTCGAGAAGCCGTAACACGGCACGAGCGGTTACCGACTTTCCGCAACCACTCTCCCCAACCAAAGCAAGGGTTTTGCCAGGTGTGAGGGTGAGGTCCACTTGCCGAACGGCTTCGATGTCCGGATCGTCGGGTGAGGTGAAAACAATCGACATATTCTGAACTGAGAGAAGCGCTTTATCTGCCATGGGGATCAGCGGCGTCGCGTAAGCCGTCTCCGAAGAAGTTGAAGGCAAGAATGACCACCACCACGCAGACGCCCGGAACGAGCAACCACGGTGCAGAAGCCAAGGTGCGGATGTTTTGCGCTTCCTGGAGCAAGGTGCCCCAGCTGACGATCGGTGGCTGAAGGCCAAGACCGAGGAAGCTGAGCGCTGTCTCTGCCAAGATCATTCCGGGAATGGCGAGGGTCGCGGCGGCAATGATGTGGCTGGTAAAGCTGGGGACCATATGGCGGATAATAATGCGCCAATCGCTTGCGCCATCGAGTTGCGCAGCCGTGACGAAGTCCTCGGTGCGAAGGCTCAAGAACCGCCCGCGCACGACACGAGCCAGCTCAGTCCACCCGATCAACGACAAGATCAGGGTGATGGCAAAATAGGTTTGCAGCGCGCTCCAGTCTTTCGGCATAGCTGCAGCCAGACCGAGCCAAAGCGGGATGGTCGGCATGGAGCGGATGAACTCGATAATGCGCATTACCGCGCCATCAAAACGACCGCCATAATAGCCCGCAAATCCGCCAATAATGATGCCAAACACCAGTGAAAGCGTAACGCCAGCCAAACCGATCGAGAGGGAAATACGCGTTCCGTGGACCAAGCGGCTCAGGACGTCGCGGCCCAGCCGATCAGCACCCAAAATGTAGAACGGATCGCGCTTGTTCTCGACGCCCATGAGCTTGACGGACATCGGGATGAAGCCTGCAAGCTTATAAGGCTCACTCGGGGCAAAGAATTGAACCGGAATGACCTCTTCTGGGTCGAGTACAAAGGAACGACGCAAAGCTTTCGGGTCGACCTCCGTTTTGTAGCCGTTCACATGCGGCTGAAACTGCCAGTTACCATTCTCATCGGTCGTGATGAACTGCAGCCCCTGAGGCGGCGCATAGGTATAGCGTGCGCTATAAGCGGATGGATCAGTCGGAGCGAGAAACTCCGCAAGGGCTGCAATCAGGTAGAAGGCGACGACAACCCAAAGACTAACAACTGCGAGTTGATGACGGCGGAACCGCCGCCACATCAGGCTGAATTGGCTCTCACGGGTCCGAGGCAGTTTTCTTGTGCTGGGTACGTCGCTCATGGTTTCAACGGCCATCTCACTTGCTCCCATAGCGAATACGAGGATCGATCCAGGCCAAGAGCAGGTCTGAGATCATTGTTCCGATCACGGTGAGCACACCGAGGAGCATGATGATCGCGCCTGCGAGATACATGTCTTGGCTGGTCAGAGAGCGCAGCAGCAGCGGCCCTGCGGTTGGTAGGTTCAGAACCACCGAAACGATCACTGAGCTCGACACCAGCGCAGGGAGGAGCCAACCAATGGTCGAGACCAGCGGATTGAGCGCCAAGCGGACCGGATACTTCAGAATGACCTTCCACTCAGGCAGGCCCTTAGCGCGTGCCGTGACGACATACGGTTTCTTCAACTCATCGAGCAGATTGGCGCGCAAAATACGGATCAGCTCTGCTGTTCCTGCGGTCGCGAGCACTAGAACGGGTGCCCAGGCGTGAGACAGAAAATCCCAAACTTTCGGGAGGCTCCAGTGCGCCATCTCATATTCAGATGAGAACAAGCCGCCAATGGTGGTGCCGAAATAGACGAAGCTGAGATACATCAGGATCAGCGCAAGGAAGAAGTTCGGCACGGCAAGTCCGATGAAGCCAACGATCGTGGCGAGGTAGTCGCCGAGCGAATATTTCTTGACCGCGACATAGACCCCGATCGGCAAAGCGATCAGCCACATGACGATGACGGCCAAGCCTTCAACAAGGATCGAGTTTCCGAGGCGGCCCCAGATCAGCGACGTTACAGGGGCTTTCCACTCAAAGCTCTGGCCAAAGTCGCCACGGAACAGAATGCCGCTGATCCATTTCCAGTACTGGACATAAAAGGGTTCGCCGAAGCCATATTGCTGACGCAGAGCTTCGATCATGGCGGGATCGACGCGATCCCCATTGGCGTTCAGCGTTGCAATATACGTCGTTAGATAATCGCCCGGTGGCAGCTGGATGATGGCGAACGCCACAATGCTTACCGCAAACAGCGTCAGCACCATCGAAACCAGTCTCATGCCAATGAAACGCAGCATGGGCGTCTCCTCAGAATTTTGGCCTATTCCGCACGCAGGAACACGGCGGATCGAAAGTGTCCGAGGGAGATGTGGAGGCGCGTACACTCACCCACAGGCACTATGCGCATGTCCTATCCCATCTCTCGGAGGGCTCGCCTCCGTCGTCGGGAGCGAACAAGTTGCAAGATTTCATCGCCAAGCCCCTCGTCGGCTCCACAGTGTGAAGAACACACTGCGGAGCGCTGGGAGGTGACTATTTATCGCCGAAGTACCATTGGAATGGGTCGTAGGGCGCTGGTGTTGGGTAAAGGTATGCGTGCAGCATCGAGTCCGCGATATTCCGCACGTTATTCTTGGCAATGTAGTAGCCTTCGCCAGGCAGGCTGATGCCAATGACCGGGAAGTTTTCCTTAGCGATAGCCAAGATTTGCTTCATCATATCGTTGCGCTTGGCCGGGTCGCCTTCGGCGCGGATGGCCGTGTAAAGGTCCATCTGCTCTTGCGCCCAAGCTGGCGGCGCTTCAGCGATTTCAGGACGAGAGCCCTGGAAGTGCTGAGCCCAGCGATATGCCCAGACGGATTCATCGTTAGCAGCCATGTAGTAACGGGGCTCTTGGATGACATCAAGACCACCGTCGCCTTGCCAAATCTGCGCATCATAATCGCCGACGACGCGCTTATCGTAGTACAGGGTACGGTCGATGTTATTGAGCTCGATATCCAAGCCACCCGCTTCGAGCTGGAGCTGGATCAACTCCATCATATCGACCCATTCACTCTTGAATGAGGAGATCATGTCGATGGTAACGACCAGCGGTGAACCGTCCGCAAAGGTGTAAAAGTCTCCACTGCGCGTTAGACCCGCCGCTTGAAACGCAGCATCGGCAGCCTCAACGTCATATTCTGTGTACTGTTTGGCCATCTCCTCATCGTAGAATGGAGATTCGGGGCGAGGCGCTGCCTGGAAGGGTTCCCCCTGCCCGGTAAACACCACATCGATGATCTCTTCACGATCAAGAAGATGGCTCACGCCAATGCGGAAGTCCTTGCTTTCAAAGAGAGCACGGCGCTTTGGATCGATGTGGTTAAGGTTGAACTGTAGCATGAGCGTATTCATGCTTGAGGGCACATTGGGGCCGAGGCGGTAGTCGCCGGCTTCCTGGCCATCAAAGAACAATGGCTGGTTAGCGACCGTCGCAATGTGGCGATCCTGAAAGTCGATTTCGCCATTCAGCGCCATTAGCGTGATTTCTTCTAGGGAGTCCGATACGCGCATCTCGAGACGATCGATATACGGAAGCTGATTGCCCTCAGTGTCGACCTTCCAATAATACGGATTGCGCTTGAACGTGACACGGGTCGCATCGCCAGTCAGCGGCTCGTCGATCATCCACGCATTCATCATGGGCAGATCAGGGTTCGACCAGCGGATTGTTTCTGTGGCCCACGAGCAGCGATTGCCCATGTGCGCTTCCCAAGTTTCAAATCCTGCAGCCTTAGCGTTTGCTACTGCGTCAGGATTGTACTTTGGATAGAACTGGCCGCAGTAGTCTTTGCTCAGCGACGTAACGGTGAAGCCGTTAATACTGGCCAACTCGTCCATGATCAGCCCATTGGGCTCTTCAAAAACCAAGCTGAATGTCGTGTCGTCGATAACGTCCACCGTTACCTTGTTGGGCTGCTTGATAAAGGTACCGCCGCCATAGGTCGGCTCGCTCATGACCTCAACTGCGAAAGCGATGTCGGCGCTGGTGAATGGGGTGCCATTATTCCACTTCAACCCCTCGCGGAGCTTGAATGTGTAGGTGCGCGCGTCATCGCTTACCTCCCAGCTCTCGGCTAGGTTTGGAATGATTTCTTTCCACTCGCGATCGTAACGCACCAAACCGTCATAGGCGACGGTACGCCCGATCCATGCATTGTCGAGACCGCCACGAAGCGCGCTACGCCACGTTCCGCCATAAGTGCCAACGCTTTCGAATGGCGTGATCACCAGTGGGTTCTTCGGCAGGCGGTCTGCCACAGCGGGCAAAGCGCCACTCGCAACGTCAGCATCCAAACTCGGCGCTTGCTGCTGACCAAGGCTCGAACCCGCCATAGCGAACAGCGCAATCATCGCCACAGCGCCTGATAGGCGCACAGATGAGAGCATCTTCATATTACTTTCTCCCTTTTTCGGGCACCACCCGAAGATGTTGCAACCCAGCCGCCAAAAAGCTCACTGGGCATTTCACCCGCCTCCTCTGGCGAGTGCCTCGGTTTCCCGAGGGACGGTCACGAAACAGGCACTCCTCAACGCCAGTTTCAGTGCAAGCATGGGCTCGCTTTGTAATTCAGAGGGCTACAGCCCCCGGTCGTCCGCAGACCATTTGGAGCGCGGCAACATCGTTACGTTAGGGTTGATTTGCGCGAAAAACAAGTAATTTGCGCAAAGGGCGCAAATTACGCAAATTAGTGCAATTTGTGTTGTCACAAGAAAGCAATAGGAACAAAAAAAGCCGCCTTTCCGATGAAGAAAATGCGGAATTGGGAAATTTATTTTAAACCTATTTGGAGGTTACGAGCTGACTATGGCCCGAAAATCAGCCGCACAACGCAAGTCCAATAAACGCTGTTCTCCGGCTACTCGATGGCGGCGACGGTATCGCCTTCAATCAGCGTGACACCAATTTCCACCTGCTGCACAGCAGGCTCGCCATCGAATTTTTGTCCTAAAAGACGCATCACAGCGCGCCCCATGGCAACGCGATCCACCTGAACTGTGCTGAGCCGTGGGGTGGCCATGCTTGCGATCGGAAGATCATCAAAGCCGACAATAGAGAGGGGATGCCGCGCATGTCCCTCACCACCGCCCAGAGCATCGACCAAAGGCATTGCTGCGATGTCATTCCAGCAAAAAACTGCCGTGACGTCGAACTCCCCGTGCCTCAAGGCGGCCACCAATTCTGCATTTGTGTAGTCATTCGTCGTCACAATGGTCGGCACGGCATCCGCCACCTCCGCCATCGCCGCCTCATACCCCCGCTGGCGCTGTATAATCGTAGGGCGTACCTGATGGGTATAGTGCAGAATTTTGCGGTGGCCCGCGTTTAGCAGGTACCGGGTTGCCTGATAGGCACCAAAGAAATTTGCCGGCGTTACAGAGCTAACGACCATTCTCGGATCTAAGCCATTCGCCAGAACAAGTTTTATCTCATTCTCGTTACACCATTGTGCAAATTCAGGCGCTGGGTCGATGCCAGCCAAGACCAGGCCACTCGCCCCAGTACGCTGCAACTGCCGCTGAACAAACACATCATCAACGCTATCCTCGTTGACGAGACGCACATCCAGTTTGATCTCAAGCTCTGCAGCTTGTGCCCGCATCCCTTCAACAATGCCGTGATAAAAACTTGTCAGGTGGCCCGTCGCTCCGCCGAGCGGAACCAAGGCCAGAACATGCCGATCCAAGTTTTCGACGGAATAAACGTGCTTGCTCTTATATCCAAGCTGGCGAGCGACTTTCTGAACTTCCGCCCGCATGACCTCGCTAATACCAATCTCATTGGCGAGCGCACGAGACACTGTCGAAATCGACACTCCCAACTGAACCGCAATGTCAGCCTGGCTTGCACGCTTTGGGGACATAAGCTTGGCACCTCCTGCCGTATGCAATATTTGCGTTTTTTGAGTAATGCAAGAGTTCAAGTTGAGCCGCCCCAACCTCGGCGCGGAAATCCAAATATTACAGGAACTTACAAAATTCTTCGAGGGAGGGAATGAATTCGATTAACTACAGAGGAGTCTACAACTGTATGGCGTGGCCGGCTGACATTCAGACCTTAACTGTCCGGCAGCAGCACTTATGTCTCAGAAATGGGTTTGCAATTTAAGGAGAGTGCTGGTCACGCCTGAGTGACGAAAGACCCAGAATGACGACGGAAACAACAAAGACGCAATCATCCACATAGCAGGGGGTGAAGGACATTCGCTGTGCAACGCGGCAGCACTTTTCCGCCGAAGACGATGCACACAATTGCGCTTGTCGGGGGATTGCAGGAAGCCGGCGCTGTGATGGGCCGCGATTTCCACGTTGTCTATAAGCAGACATCGGGCATTTTACCTGCCTTTTTCCCGAATATGGACAGCCTACGCGAAGATGTTTTCAGCGCCGGACAAGAGCTCACGCGCATCCTGCTTGAACGGATAATTGGCGCAAAACCGTCTCTGCTGCAAACTCTCGCAAGCCCCCAACCTCATTGGCGGCCGCAGCCAGCAGAAGACCTCAGCAATCACGATCCATTGTGAGAGCATTTCTGCTGTACCGATCCCCATATGCGTCACAAGAATTGGTGTGCCCGTTCAACCCTTTACCGACGACCTAATTTCCCGAACACCGCCGCACTCCCAGGCTGCAACTACGCTGCACTCTCCACACCGCGTTCAAAATCACGGAACGGAGTAATCGATTAAATAGCAGCGCCGCAACACACCCAAACCCAGTTCATACAAAGTTCAAAGATCAAAAATTCTATCGAAAATAATTATCGAGAATATAGGCACAACTAATACCAACCACCCGATCCGACATAAACTTACCGATGCAGATCTGACCGCTCATCTACTCAAATGAATACGCTCTGCATCGTTCATTTCTCAGATATTCCAGAGACTTGAACACACCGTCAACGCACCATGCGGCAGGTTGACGCACTGCCATACAAGACTTAGGCTACTGCTGTTAGGACCGATTTTATTGCAAATATTCAAGCAGAATACGGACCGGTTCAGCAAACTGAGGAGGAGTGCTGATCATGAAGCGTGGTTTACGGCTTACTTTACTCGCGACACTAGCAACGACATTAACGTCGAGTTTCGCAATTCAGGCTGCAGTGGCGCAGTCCCCAATTGACTCAATCACCCCCGTAACGGACGAAATGCTGCTCAACCCGCCCGATGGCGACTGGTTGATGTGGCGCCGTACCTATGACGGCTGGGGCTATAGCCCGCTTGATGAAATTACCAAAGAAAACGTTGGTAAGCTGCAGCTGGCGTGGTCTTGGGGCATGTCCCCAGGTGGCCGCACGCAGGAAACACCATTAGTGCACGACGGCGTGATGTTCATCCAGAACTCCAATCACGTCATCCAGGCGCTCAATGCTGCGACCGGCGAATTGATCTGGGAATATGAGCATCCGCTGCCAGATGGCGTTGCCCCGAACGGCGAACGCAACAAGGCGATCTACGGCGACAAGCTGATCTTCGCGACCCGCGACGCCCATCTCGTCGCGATCGACATCAAAACCGGCCAGCTCGCTTGGGATCAGCAGGTTGCTGACCACAAGAAGGGTTACGCATTCACCTCCGGCCCTCTCGTGGCTGAAGGCGTTGTCATCCAGGGCATGACCAACTGCTCGAACGCTCAGCCGGGCGGTTGCTTCTACACCGGTCACGATGCTGACACAGGTGAAGAGCTGTGGCGCTTCCAGACAATCGCCCGTGGCGATACACCAGAAGGCAACAGCTGGAACGGCCTGCCACTCGAAAGCCGTCACGGCGGTTCGGCGTGGATTTCTGGTTCCTATGACCCAGCTCAGGGTCTGTTCTTTGCCGGCGTTGGCCAGCCTTATCCATGGCCAGCAGTGGTCAACGGCCTGCTGCCGAAGAGTGATGATCCAAACGTCACCAATGACGCTCTCTACACCAACGCCACCCTCGCGCTTGATCCTAAGACAGGCGATCTGAAGTGGCACTTCCAGCACATGCCAAATGACTCGCTGGATCTGGACTATGTCTATGAGCGCTTGATCATTGACGCCAATGTCGATGGCGAAGACCGCCAGATGGTCATCACCACCGGTAAGACCGGAATTATCGAAGCTCTGGACCGCACCACGGGTGAATGGCTCTGGCATAAGGAAACGGTTCCGCAGAACGTCGTTCTCGAAATCGATCCTGAAACCGGCAAGAAGACCATCAACCCAGACGTTATCCCGCAGATTGGTGAAACCACCTTCAACTGCCCGGCTGACCCTGGTGGCAAGGCATGGCAGGCAACGTCCTACAGCCCACGCACCGAAACCATCTATCTGCCGCTGGTTGAGTTCTGCTCGAACACCACACCGCAGCCGATCGATCCAGGCACCATCTACACCAGCGGTGGCCGCGCGATCTTCTCGCGTGTTCCAACCCCTGAAAGCGATGGCAACTACGGTCGTCTGGACGCTGTGAAGGTCGCCGATCAGTCGACCACTTGGTCCCACCGTCGTTATGCTCCACTGACCACCTCGACCCTGCCAACCGCTGGTGGCCTGGTGTTCGCTGGTACGCTGGATCGCAAGATGATGGCGTTTGACGACGAAACCGGTGACGTGCTGTGGGAATCCAGCACTCTGAGCAACGCTCTTGAATCCTTCCCGATCTCCTATGAAGCCGATGGCAAGCAGTACATCGCCGTGGTCTCCAACTGGGCATCGGGTCTGGGCCGTCTGCAGTCGCTCACTCCAGACATCAAGCTGCCTGCGCACAACCCGGCCACCGTCTACGTCTTTGCTCTGCCAAACGAATAAGACCTGACGACACGATCTCCGTTTGGGCGGACTTGGCACGCGCTAGGTCCGCCCAGACCACCTCAAGAGGTCCGGAACATGACTAAGACTAAATTGGCTTCGCACCTCGCTTCAGCCGTCTCTAAACTCCCCCGCATCGCTGCGATGCTTTTGGTATGCTGCACGCCTGTTGCCGCTCAACCCGAGCCTGAGTTTTTTGATAGGCCTTACGTCTACGGCCAGTGGGAAATCGGCCGCAAAACCGATGAATCCAAACTGCGTTACTGCGTTGATCCACGAGACGGCGAATGGCAAGTCGCTGCGGCCATTGGCGAGGCTATCGCCAACGCGCTTCTGCTAGAACCCGTCGAAATCGTGGTCGAAAGCGATTTCGAAACCGAAGACATCACCCGCGTCTATCGCCATTTGTTGGAACAATGCAGCCTCTACATGGGCTTTAAACTCCTGCCCGAAGGCTATGATCCGTGGTCCATGCCAACGCGCGGCTTCTACGATGCAAAATATGCCTTCGTCACTGACGACCCGAACATAAAAAGCCTGCAAGACCTCGCGCCTAAGCAGATCATTGGCGCGGCCCTTGGCACAACGGGCCATGTCCGCTTAGCCAATTACAACAACGCGCAGACCTCAGAGCGCCGCTGGCGGATATTCCCAATCGGCACCAATCCTCTGGCGCTCGACGCTGTACTGTCGGGCTCCGTCGATGTCGCTCTCGTCTGGGAGCCATCCTTGTGGGCACTCCAGCAGGCCGATGACAAATATAAAGCGCTCAGCGTGCTCTCATCTGCCCCCCTGCCCGAGACCTCGCTACCGGTCGGCGCACTGATGCTGTCGAACGAAACTTTCCTGCGCAATTCCATCGACGAAGCCGTAGCGGCCCTCGTCAGCGATGGGACAATCGATGCCATTTTGACTGAGTTCAATTTCCCCGGCCAAGGTTCGCGCTAATGACATCATCTCAAGAGGGCATTCGCGTTGCCGACGTGAGCAAACGTTATGGCCGCACGCTGGCGCTTGACGGCGTCAGTTTCGAGGTGAAGCCACGCGAGCTCTTTGCGCTGCTTGGCCCCAATGGCGCTGGCAAAACCACGCTCATGCATATTTTGAGCACTGTCCTGCGCCCCGATAGCGGCACAGCGGAACTGGCAGGCCACAATGTGGTCACCGCACCACTCGAAGCCCGCGACGCACTCGGCATCATCTTTCAGGAACCAAGCTTGGATGATCGCCTGACCCTGCGCGAAAACCTCAATTTGCACGGCTTGGTCTTTGGCATTCCCCGCCGACATAGGCTCAACCGCATCAACGAAATGCTCGCACTGGTGGAGCTGACAGAATGGGCCGACAAGCCCGCCCGTGCACTCTCATCAGGCATGAAGCGTCGCTTAGAAATCGCGCGCGCACTCATGCATGATTCAAAAATCCTGCTGCTGGACGAACCCACAGTGGGGCTTGATGCGCAAACGCGCGAGCGGATCTGGGGCTATATCCGCAAACTACAGGCCGATCGTGGCCTGACCGTTCTGGTTACAACCCACTATATTGAGGAAGTTGAGGCCTGCGACCGGGTCTGCATCATCGATCATGGCAAAGTGCTTGCGCTAGACACGCCCGATGCGCTGCGCGCGGCGCATGGCCAGCAAGTGCTGCATGTCACACCACGGTCCGAAACGGATCGTGCCGCCATCCTGAGCCAATATGCGGACCGGCTGATCTCCCAAACCCCCGTCGAAGTGACGCTGCGGTCCGACGAGGCCTTTGTTGAGACCTTCCTAGGCGCTTACGGCACGAGAGTGTCAAACTTCGTCAATGCCATCCCAAGCCTTGAAACCGTGTTTTTGACTCTCACCGGACGCGAGTTGCGCGACCGGGCGGCGACCGCGCGTGAGCGCACAGCAGCCTTTGGCAAGCGCGGCGGGGAGCACACACGATGAGCATGCAAGAAAAGTCACTGCCAACACGCTATTCCTCGCGCTTCCTGATCCAGCTCAGTGGGCTTTACGGTCTCTGGATGCGCGAGGTCATGCGCGCCTTTCGCGATAAGGGACAATTGATCGGTGGCGTCAGTCGCCCGATCTTGTGGGTGCTGATCCTCGGCATTGGCCTCAACCCCTATTTCCGCGGTGAAGTGTATGGCTCGGTTACGTTTGTCGTACCCTTCACCTATCTCCAGTTTATCTTTCCTGCCGTGGTCGCATTGAACATCATGTTCACCTCGGTCCAATCAGCTGTCTCGGTCATTTGGGACCGGGAGTTCGGCTATCTTCGCGAAGTGATGGTGTCGCCACTCTCTCGTGCCACCGTTCTCTTGGGCAAAATCCTCGGTGGGGCGACGGTTGCCGTTCTTCATGGCTGCCTTGTGCTCATTCTCGCGCGCTTTGCCGACGTGACTCTTACCTTTCAGCAAACACTCCATGCCCTTGGTTTAATGTGTCTTTTAGCTTTCACATTAACAACACTTGGGGTTGTCATCGCCAATCGCATCCGCACCTTTGAAGGCTTCGGCATCTTCTCAAATGCGGTGATCTTGCCGCTGTATTTCCTCTCCAGCTCGATCTTCCCGCTCGATCCGGCCCTCTCCCAGGCACAAACCAAAATCACCTATCCTGAGTGGCTCGTGACCTTGGTGCAGTGGAACCCACTCACCTATGCGGTGGACGCTTTGCGTGGCGCGCTGATCAATTACAACCAGTTCGACCCGCTGATCGGCATTTCGATCCTTGTGGGCAGCGGCGCTGTGCTCTTCGCTATCGCACTCTATGATTTCAGCCGGAACTAGCCGCCATGTCTCGCTATAAGCGTGCGCTGCAAACATTCGGCCCAGTCACCGCAGTGGTCGCTCTTCTGGTCGGCGTCTCAACGCTACCGCCAGACACCTCTCTGCGCGACATTCAAAACGTCGGCACGCTAAGAGCCTGCGTTCCCACCAACTATCCGCCGCTGGTCACGAATGATCCAGCCGCGCCCGGCGTTGATATTGAAATCCTCAATGCCGTGTCGGCGAAGCTGAATGTTACGCTTGTCTTGAGTCCCAGCGCTGAGATGGGCCGTGACTTCAATCCGCTGAATTGGAACCTCAACCGCGCTAAGTGCCAGATCGTAGCAGGCGGCGTGGTTGCGTCTAGCCAAACACGGTCCTTCCTCGAAACTTCGCCCTCTTATGCGCAAACCGGTTGGGCGATCGTTTCCAAGGAGCCACTGCCTACGCTTATGGGCAAAACCCTTGGTGCCCTAACCCTGGTCTCTGGCCTCAACCGCATCGAGTTGGCAGGGTATCTCCGCAATCAGCAAAGCACTGTGCGCGTTGTTCCCACCGAGGCGGCCTTCGCGGACAACATCAATAGTGGCACTTTTGATGGCGGTGTCACTGAGGCACTTCTCGCCAGCCAACTGGCGACCGAAAACAATTGGCATGTGGCACCAGTCTCAGATGCGCTCGCCAGCTACCCGATCGTTCTCGGCTTGTGGAAGGGTGATCTCACGCTCAAGCATCAGGTCGATGCAGCGATCTTGGATATGAAGGCCGATGGCACGATGGATGCCATTTTGGCCAAATATGGCGTCAATCAACAAACCACCGGTGCGTCTCTCTAAAACGAGACGCTCCGGTCACGTCCCCACAACAAAACTGACGACGGCGTTCCACGCTGGAGACAGCAGAAAACGCGTCACCCCGAGGGCCGTGATAGCAAACAGCGCCCAACTGCTGATCAGCGTCATGCGGTCAGAAAGCTGCGCCCCAAAAATCTGGAGGAGAAATCGCCCGGCCAAGCTCGGCAGCGGCAGAAGCGCCAGAACAGCCATCGCCAAATAAATCCGTGCCGCAGTGCGCAAAAACGCTGCAAACGTAATGCCGGCCGTGTGAGGCAATGAGAGCAAGACCGGGGTGATGAGCTGCATCGCCAGCCAAGCCAGCGCCACCATGGTCAGACTGCCGCACAGTGTCAGCAGGACCAAACCAAGCTTGCCGGATTTGAGCTCGTGCCCATTGACGACAACGGGCTTGGACCACCCAAACCCCGTCAACACGAGCGCTAACAGGCCCGGCAAATCCGTATGCACAGCGGGGTTGAGCGTAGTACGCCCGTCATAGCGCGGGCCCTTATCGCCCAGTTTGACGGCAAGATAGGCGACCGCAAAACCTTGGATTGGAAATGCGATCAGCGCAGCGATAATCCGCACAGCAATGAGCTGCAGGTTCAGTTCCCAAGCAATCATATTCTGGTCTGCCTACAGCCCAAGGATCGTAGCGGTCTTGGCTTACTTCTGCATCACCAGTTCATATAGCGCGTCGCTATTTGCTGGCAGGTCCATGCCATCCTTATAGCCATTCACCTTGAGGATATAGGCCATCAGATCAGCATAGATTGCTGGTGCATAACGCCCGGGCGAGCTTGGAGGCATCGTGCCGACCATGACGTCGAACAGTGCGCCGGCAGGAGCGCCGTCCGCATATTTCTCGTCAAAGCTTGGGCCACGCAGGACCGGACCACCGAGGAGACCGCCCTTGAGATCGTCGCCATGGCACTCGGCGCAATCTGCTTCATACTTCTTCTTACCGCGCGTTGCCTGCGCTTCAGAATAGCTAACGGGGCGCTCTGCTTGCGCAACGAGGATACGGTCCACGCTCACTTCGGTTGTGGCCGGGGCTGGCTTCAGGCTGGCTGGGGACCAGGCTGTAAGCAGTACGGCGGCGGAAGCGGCGATCCCAACGCCGACAACTCGACGCAAAATGCTTGATGATCCAATAGTCAAAACAACCTCCCTAGTCTGTGCAACCCGTCATTACGAAGCGCTGCCCGGATAGACTAGAATGGTAGTTTGCCTATGTCGAGCAATGTTTTAGCGAATTCTTGTGCTGCGCCAGAGGCATTTAAATGTATCCCCCCGCCGTCCCGGCCGACTAATATGCGCCCCAAGGGCAAGGCCCATTGAACACAGTTCATAGACCCGAGTTTCGAGGTTCTTACTGCCTCAGGCGACCCGACCCAGCCCAAAATCGCCGCAACCGCGCACTCGGCGTCACTATCGCCCTGCTCCTATTTAATTATCGGGATATCTCAGGCCACCAGACGCCCCTTGGCGGCCCCAGACTTGTACAACCAAATGCCCCCCATACGCCCATCGCGGCCCCACAAAAGCCAAGACAGGCCAAACCCCAATCCCATCTCATAAACGTGGCCCACAAAAACTCTTACGCGGAACTCCATAGTTTAGCTTGTCCCGCGACAGATTTCGTAAGCCTGCAGGCAATTTAATTGACAGTAAGAGCCCGGCCTGCCGCGTCGAACAAATGGACGGCGTCAGGCGGGATTTTGGCCGAAAGTGTTTGGTGCAATTCCAGCTCTGGCGCGCCATCAATTTTGAGCGTGACCAGATCGCCATTTGCAAGCTCGACATAGGCAAGAGCGTATTCGCCAAATTGCTCGATCACAGTCAACCTACCCGAGAGGTCGCCCTGCCCTTCGGCGGCCACCTGCAAATGCTCTGGCCGGATGCCAAAGGTTTTGGCTTCGCCGAGCTTGGGATGATCGAGGCGTACCGTTCGGCCCCCCGGCAAGCTAAACCCGCCAGATGTCGGGGTGATCTCGATAAAATTCATTCGCTGGCTGGCGATAAAGCCGGCGACGAAAGTGTTGACCGGATGGCGATAGAGCTCAAGTGGCGAACCAACCTGTTCGATCTTTCCGGCATTGAGCACGACGATGCGATCGGCCAAGGTCATGGCCTCAACCTGATCGTGGGTGACATAAATCATTGTCGCATCGAGCGCATCGTGCAGCTTGGCAATCTCAATGCGCGTTTGAGCGCGTAATGAAGCGTCGAGATTGCTCAACGGCTCATCAAAGAGAAAGACCTTGGGGTTGCGGACAATGGCGCGCCCGATGGCCACGCGTTGGCGCTGCCCGCCGGACAGCGCTTTGGGCATGCGGTCGAGATAGGGCTCGATTTGCAGAATGCGGGCCGCTTCGCGCACCCTTTGCTCGATCTCTGCCTTCGGCGTTTTGGCTAGTTTCAGGCCAAAAGCCATGTTGTCGAAGACGCTCATATGCGGATAAAGCGCGTAGGACTGAAACACCATGGAAATGCCACGCTGCGGCGATGGCACATCGTTGACGACTTTCCCACCGATAGAAATTTCGCCGCCCGAAATCGGTTCGAGCCCCGCGATCATCCGCAACAGCGTGGACTTACCGCAGCCCGAGGGGCCGACGAACACGACGAACTCACCGGACTTAATGTCGAGATCGACGCCATGGATGACCTCGAGACTCCCATAAGATTTCCGTACATTCCGTAGCGTAACGTCAGCCATATCGGCCTCCTTAAACTTCGATCAGCAGTGTTGCGATCTCGAAAGGTCGCAAGGCCAGTTTGACGCTATTGTTGGCGAGCGGCAGAGGCTTGCTGGGGCCTTCTTCCATAAGATTGACCGTGCGGACGGATTTCACCGGCAGGCCAAAACTGATGGTTGCATCGGCCCGGATATTGGCGTGCTCAAACAGCCGCAGGACCAAGCGATTGGACGCCTCGGCCTTTTTGACAGTTTCAAGCGCAACATTGGGCACGTCGACCGAGGCAAAGCTAAAGCTGTCCAATCCCTGCGCCGGCGCAGACGCAATGGTGCGAGCGCCAACGACAGCCAGAGGATTGTTGAAGCGTTCTGCGGCGCGGTGAACTTCGTGCAAATCGGCCACGCCATCATGCACGAGAAGTCCATAACGCAGGCAATGTTCACCCAGATCCGCATCGGGCGCGGGGAAGGTTGACCCGCGCACCAGGGTCAGCCGCACCGATTGCTCGTGGCAATCATAGGCATATTTGCAGTCATTGATCAGCGCCACGCCGAAGTCGGTTTCGCTGATGTCCACCCACCGGTGCATGGAGGCTTCAAACCGCGCGCGGTCCCATGTGGTGTTGCGATGGGTCGGGCGTTTAACGTGGCCGAACTGAATTTCCGAGCGAATTTCGGAGATATTGAGATCAAATGGGAACTGCGCCTTGAGAACCGTCTGGCGCTCCTGCCAATCGATATAAGTATCGAACTCGATCTGCCGCTCGCCGGCAACAAGGGAGATTACTTGCACAATGGTCGAGCTTTGATACTTGCGCTCGATGCGAAGGGCGGCGCGATGAGGACCGGTTTCCGCGACGGAAATCGTCGCAGCCGTATCGGCCAAGGGCCAGAACTGCTCTTCAAAATAGCGGTCTATGTCCCAGGCATCCCACTCCATCGGCTTGTCTTCATAGGCGATGAGGCGGTTGGCTTTCTCGCCTGCGGCCAGGGTATCGCGCTGGCGAGCCTTGTCGAAGATCGAGGTAATTTCGCCGGACTTGGCGAAAGTCACACGCAGAAGCTCATTTTCAAGATGTGTTTTTGTGGCTGAAACAGCCGACCGGTAAGCGCCTTGCTGAGCAACAAGCTGCGTCCGTGTCCACCCAAGCGCAGCCACGTTTGAGACCGGTGCGGCAAAGCTGGATGTGCCATCGGCACGGCTGATTTTCTGAAGAGGTGCGGAGCCAGAGGCTGAAGTGACAGCTGCACCAGCAAGCTGCGCATCGGAACCGAAATCAACGAGATCGCTGCGGATCTGACCGGTAAAGTTGAAAATGGAGAGCGCACCGTCGCCCGACTTTGCAAGGGTTTGGGCAGCGGTGTGCCAAGGCCCATTCTGCGAATTGAGCGTCGAGAAAATCTCGGCATACTCGCGGTCGCTATCGACATAGACTTCCGGGATCGAGGTGCCGGGCAGAATGTCGTGGAACTGGTTGATCAACACCAGTTCCCAGAATTTGGCCAAGGTCTCGCTTGGATACGCATGTCCAGATTGACTGAGGGCCAGCGCGCCCAAAAACTCCAGCTCGCGCAGCATGCGTTCGGCGCGGCGGTTGTTGGCTTTATTCTTGGCGACCGAGGTCAGCGTGCCCCGGTGGTATTGCAGGTAGAGTTCGCCATTCCAGGTCGGGAACTTGCTACCAGGCTTATCCATGGCCGCCCCGAGCCGGTCGAGATAGGGCACAATGCCTTCTAGCTTGACCCGTGGCGCACCGGGAATACCGCGTTCAAGGCGAATACCGCGTTCGATCATCGCCCGTGTTGGGCCGCCGCCGCCATCGCCATAGCCATAGGACATAACGACTTCATTGTGCACGGCTTTGGGCTCGTAACGCTTCCACGCCCCCATGGTCTCGCTCACCGACAGATCGCCATTGTAGGTCGTGAAAATCTGCTCGCTTTCGTATTTCTGAGCTGTGATCAGCTGGGCTTTGGTGACAGTGCCGTCGATGCCGCGCCAATGGAAACTGTCGTAGGGGTGGCGATCGGTATCGTTCCAGCTCAACTTGGAGGTGACAAAGTATTTGAGCCCGGATTTGTCCATGATTTGCGGGAGGTTGGCCGAATAGCCAAAGGTATCCGGTAACCAAACGGTTTTAGGATCGACGCCGAAATGCTCGAGGTGGAAGCGCCGCCCACGCATGATCTGGCGCACCAGACTTTCACCCGAAACAATATTGACGTCTGGCTCCACCCACATGGCGCCTTCGATCTCAAACTGGCCTGATTTCACGCGCTTGAGCATTCGTGCCCAGAGCTCTGGATAATCCTGCTTGAGGAAATCAAAGAGCACGGACTGATTGTACATGAAGATGAACTCAGGATACTCCTCCATGAGGTTCAACACGGTCGCGAAAGACCGACCGGTCTTGTCCCGCGTGTGCATCACGCGCCAGAGCCACCCCACATCAAGGTGGGTAGAGCCAACGGCCGTGATCTGGGGCTGTACCTCAGTATCGACGAGCGCATAAATCTCAGCAGCAATTTTCTCGGCCGCGCCCAGCGACGCCTCAAATTCGGGGGTAAATCCTGCGCGGCGATCCAGTGCCCGCAAAGCCCTGTCGATAATGTTGAGAATGGCTTGGCGGCGCGGGTCGTTTTGATAGAGCCGAATGGCAACGTCGAGTGGTGTTTTTAAGTCCCAATAGAGTTTTTCGGCACGCTCGCTACGGGTATAAAAATCGACGGTAAATCCAACGAGCGGGCGGTCGAAAAAGGTAAAGGCGTTGACCAGAAGCGTGTGCTTTTTACCCGGTTTGGCTTTGCGCTCGATCACCAGTTCTGTGTGATTGCCGTCGAGCGCCTGCGCGATTTGGCCATCAATATAGGCGAGGCACTGCGGATCAGTGGCCCCCGGCCGATCCTGCCACTGGCTCTTGAATTTGAGCACGAAGGTTTTGCCAGCTGCCGCCTCGGGCACGGTAACCTCAGCTGCGAACCACGTGTGGCCCTGCTTTTTCGCCCAGACGGAATGGGAGCCAAAAGTCTCCCATGATCGCCAATCTGCAGAAAGGGCGTCCCCCGCCGAAATATCTGCGCGCTGGATGTGCCACTGCCAACCGACATCGGAAACGGGCGTCAGAATTTTGGCTTCAAGATCTGCGCAGAGGCGGATGAGCTTGCCCTCCATTTTGAGGTCATCATCCAACAAGCCCAGCTTGGTCGATTGGGGATTGGAATAGGTCATCCTTTAACTCCGACACCGGCGAACCCTGTGTTCATGTTCCGCCTGAGAAGAAAATACACGCCGATCGCCGGCGCCGCGTAGATGATTGAAAACGCTGTAAGAAAACCGTAGTTGATCGCGCCCTGCTGGCCGAAGGCAGCGTAAAGGCCGACGGACATTGGGAAAGCATCCTGCACGCGGGCGAAGATGAGGGGCAGCAGGAACTCATTCCATGCGCCTGTGAAACTATAGAACCAGACCACTGCAATGCCCGCGCGAGACATGGGCAAAACAATTTTGGTGACGATCTGGAGGAGGCTCGCGCCCTCCACATACGCAGCTTCTTCCAATTCAATCGGCACTGTGTCGAAGAAGTTTTTGAGAAGCAGCAGCGTGAACGGTAAGTTCAAAATCGTCAGGGATATGATGACACCGAGCTGGTTGAGCAGGCCAGAGCGCTGAGCGGCAAAATAGAGCGGCACCAGCACGCCAACAGACGGCAACATGCGCAACAGCACGAGGGTCCACAAAAAGGCGTTGCGCCCCGGGATGCGGAGCCGCGAGAGCGGATATGCCGCCGCAATGCCGACGAGAACGCTCAGCGTTGCAGTACCCGCAGCGATGATCAAGGAATTGAGAAACTGTCGTCCAGCGTCCCCACTCACCGCCTCTGCGAAATTGTCGAGCCCAACAGACTTTGGAATTTCCAGAAGGCCGCTGGCATCCGGATTAAAAGCGTTCAGGATTAGCCAAGAAAACGGGCTGACCCAGATGACCGCCATAAAGCTCAGTGCGATGGCCGTCATGCGCGAGGTTGTGACGTTGGTCTCCATTATTTCGGCTCCCGCAGCAGGCGCAGATAGAACAGCGAGAGCACGCCAACAATAATCAACATGGCGACAGAAATGGCGCTGCCGAAGCCCAAGTTCCCGCGCGAAAAACTCTGATTATAGAGGAATAGCGCAAGGGTCTGGGTCTGTGTGCCAGGCCCGCCTCCCGTCATCGCGTAGATGAGCGGGAAATAGGTGAAGGTCCAAATGGTGATGAACAGCATATTGGTCGCAATGTGCGGTCGGATAATCGGCAATTGCACAAGCAAGACACGCTGAAGCGGTGTCGCCCCATCGACTTTGGCCGCTTCCACCACTTCGCGGCTGACGCTATCGAGCGCGGCAGAAAAGAGCAGATAGGACCACGCGGTGCCTTTCCACACATTGGCGATAGTGACGATGGGCAGCGCGTATTCATTGATGAAATTGATCGGCTTAAAGCCAAGCGGCACGACGATCAGCTGATTGATGAGGCCAGTCTGGCTTGTGGTAGCGGACCAGAGAAAGGCCGCCACAATGTCTGGCAGCAACCAGCCCAGCATAATCGACACTTCAATGATGGTGCGCAATTGCGAACGCGTACCACGCAAGACCGCAGCCAGCATAAATCCGAGGACGGACTGCCCCACGATGGCTGAGAAAAACACAAAGACAACGGTGGTCCAGAGAGATTCAAGAAAGCCGCGACGGGTAAACAGCCGCTCAAAATTTTGTAGTCCTACCCAGCTCCACTCGACCGATTTGCGCCCGACGAGGGCCAGATCCGTGAAGCTGAAGGCGATGGCCCAAGCCGTGAAATAGAGCAAAGCGCCAATCAGGAGAGCGGCTGGCAATAGCGCTAGCCCGAGCACCCAAATATTGCTCGTCAGCCAGGGATTGGATTGGTTGGTCATGGAGACACCAGCCCATGTCTAGGACGGAACTAAAGGGAAGTGCGACGGCATCCGGAGGTCAGGTGGATGCCGTCGTCTCGGGAAAAGCTTATTCGTAGGTAATCACATTCTCGGCGCCAAATTCATCGACGAGAGCATCATGATAGGTCGTGATCACCTCATCGACGCTTGCCCCATCGAGAATGTCAGATGTGGCCTGCTGGATAAGTGCGGATACGGTCTGATAACCCGGAATAGTGTCGCGACCTGTGGTGTCCGCTGCCAGCTTTGTGGCTTCGGCCAAGAACGGGTCGGCTGTGTATTCAGGCGATTCAGACACGTCGGTTCGCACCGCCATACGGTGGGTCGTTAACGTCCAAGCCTTAAAGTTTGCCTGATCAAAGATGGTGGTCAGGAGCTTGAATGCGAGTTCTTTGTCAGCGGCCTTAGAGCTGATTCCCATGGCCCAGCCACCGGAAATATTGGTAGTGGCTTTGGTGCCCGGCTCGCCAGAACCCGGCCATGGCGTCCAAGCCACGAGCGCATCACGTTCTTCGCGGCTAGGCGGATTGTTGCAGTCCCAGATACAGGCATCTTCCCAAGAACCAGAGGCCATAATGCCCATATTGCCGTCACGCAGTGCCTGACGCACGGCGACACCAATGTCGGTCGCGTAGTTCAAGTCTGCAGGCTGGAGTTGTTTTTCGACGAATATCTGATGGTAGAGATCGAATGTGCGACGCAGGGCCGGACTATCGCCAATCCATTGATTGGTTTCCCGGTTCAGAAGTCGATTGCGATCCCCCTCGGGGACGTCGGCACCCAGTAGGGCCATATAGACGCCCTGCATAGTGGTGGCTTCGCCCTGCTTTATCCCTGCCGGTATCTGAAACGGATACTGTACGCCTGCGTCTTTGAGTTTTTGTGCTGCATCGAGAATGTCGGCCCAGCTCTTAGGCTGCCACGGCAGGGCAATGCCCGCCTTTTCGAAATTACCCTTGTGATACCAGAGCATGCGCACGTCGGTATCGGTCGGGAATGCGAATAGCTTGCCCTGGTAAGAAGACACTTCCAACAGGCCGGGCATGTAATACTGATATTGGTCCCAAGTCTTGGCGAGATCATCCAACGGTTCGAGATAGCCAGCTGCAGCCAGTTCGGACACCATAAAGCTGTCCATCAGATTGACGTCAGCGGCGGTGCCAGCAGCAAGATCGAGCGCGATACGCTGATCATAACCCTGCCCCGGCAGTTTGATGGCGTTCACCGTCTCGCCGGTGGCCTCCTCAAATGCCTTGATGCCCGGCTCGACGAGTGCGCTGGTCCATTCTGCATACATGAAAGATACTTCCGCCTGTGCCGGCAAAACCGAGGCGGCCAGCAGTGACGCAGCGGCCACCGTGGTCAGAAACCTAGTCCTTAGCATCTACTCCTCCTCAGAAGCTGTCATCTCGTTGGACGACCGTGGACCAGGCCTCACCCAGCCACA
This sequence comes from Devosia sp. MC532, assembly GCF_016461625.1. Taxonomy (NCBI): domain Bacteria; kingdom Pseudomonadati; phylum Pseudomonadota; class Alphaproteobacteria; order Hyphomicrobiales; family Devosiaceae; genus Devosia; species Devosia sp. MC532. Next base: position 29,789 of record NZ_JAEMNZ010000005.1, read on the forward strand.
GGCCCAGCAAAGCACAAGTATTGCAACGTTGCAATTTCTATTAAAGATTTTTATTTACACTCTATCGGGCGAGTTTTCCTCCTTTAACCTAAGGTCATTAGCGACTCATCTTGAATGTATGTTTGGCATCAGCTCTGTTATATCGTTGCAAAACGCAGGTTGATTTCAGGTCCCCTGCCCTAGACGTTTCGGATCTCACCTATGGCACCGCGCAAACCAACAACGCCCCCGCAGAGCGCCTCCCGCGTGACGCTCAAAACTATTGCCGAAATGACAGGATTAAGCCTGTCGACGGTGTCCCTGTCGCTGCGCGATGGCAGCAAACTCAAACAAGAGACGCGCGACAAGGTCGCGGAGGCAGCCAAGGCGCTCGGCTACGTGCCCGATCGCGCCGGGGTAAGACTGCGAACTGGGAAAACCAATGTCATAGCGCTGGTTCTTGATAGCGCTGAAGACTCAATCGATTTCGCCCGGCAGATGATCCAGGGCATAGGCCAGGGCATTAGGGGAACTCGCTACCACCTGACCGTTATCCCTGAATTTGAGCGCTCGAACTCAGACGAAACCATTCGCTATGTTCTGGAAAACAGAACAGCGGACGGCGTTATCATCACCCACACTCGGCCCCGCGACCGGCGCGTTCAAATGATGATGGACGCCAATTTCCCCTTTGTCAGCCACGGACGGACGGAGTTTTATGCGCCTCATCCCTACCACGATTTTGACTCCCATAGCTTCACGGTTATGGCCGTCGAGCGGCTCGTCGCCAAGGGCTGCCGCTGCATTCGTCTGGCCATGGGGGATGATCGCACGACCTACTTTCACACCGTTCAGACGGCATTTTTGCAGGCAACGGCGAAGGCGGGCGTTGAAGCTTTCGTCCATGAAAGCCTCATGGGACGATCGCCGAACGAGACGCGCGCAATTGGCTCGGCTCTGGCCAAAGAAAGCAAGACGCCCTTCGGGATAATCTGTGACAGCGAAATGCACACAATCGCGCTTGTCGGGGGAATGCAGGAGGCCGACGCTGTGATGGGCCGAGATTTCCACGTTGTCTATAAGCAAACATCGGGCATTTTGCCTGCCTTTTTCCCAAATATGGACAGCCTACGCGAAGATGTTTTTAGCGCTGGCCAAGAGCTAACGCGCATCCTGCTTGAACGGATAAATGGCGAAAAACCGTCTCAGCTGCAAACTCTCGCAAGCCCTCAACCCCATTGGCGGCCACAACCAGCAGAAGACCTCAGCAATCACGATCCGTCGTGAGAGCATTTCTGCCGTAACGAGTAACCCTTTCCCCCTTAGTCACGACTTTCTCGTTCGCGAGCAAATGAACATTACTCGAAGGCAAGAGAACGGCCCCCTGTCATAATTGACACCACAGCTGATACGCCACGTGCACCAACTTAAAAGCATCAATAATTTCAAGGAAATAAATGGCGCGAGAGACGGGGCTCGAACCCGCGACCTCCGGCGTGACAGGCCGGCGCTCTAACCAACTGAGCTACTCCCGCAGCGCTTGCGAACTCTCGTTCGGCGCAACGTGGGCTCTGTATAGGGGCGTGATTTGCCCCTGTAAAGCGGCCTCAAGAAAATTCGCAAAGCTTTTCAACATCTGTGGCGCCGATGGGCATATCGTGGGCACTTGGCTGGCACTTTTGGGCGCCGTGAAGGGCTTGGCCGAGGCCTTCTCGATGGCAGCGCCCGGCAGGAAACAAAAATGGCGCCTTCCAGTGGAGACGCGGTACATTTTCTACGCAGCTTGGGAATCGCGGAACGTGAATCAGATCACCGCCCTGTCCGCTGCGACGAGAATGACGGAGGCAAGAATCTGGAAGCGAGTTGGCAGAACCCCAAAAAGCAAAAAACCGCCGAAGCGGTTTTGTTTTGTCGTTCAGGAGAAGTGAATGGTGGGCGATGACGGACTCGAACCGCCGACATTCTCGGTGTAAACGAGACGCTCTACCAACTGAGCTAATCGCCCGTGCCATTATCACGGAGTGCTTTTTCTAACGCTGACTTGGTGGTCAGAGCACTGGCACCAAGTAAAGAAGACCACTCTTCTTCGCCGCTGGTGAGCGGCAATGGTGGGCGATGACGGACTCGAACCGCCGACATTCTCGGTGTAAACGAGACGCTCTACCAACTGAGCTAATCGCCCGTGCCATTATCACGGAGTGCCTTTTCTAACGCTGACTTGGTGGTCAGGGCACTGGCGCCGCTTGCAGAACCGTTGTTCTTCAGCGACGAGCCACTGAATATGCGGACACGGGTTTCAGGTCAACACCCGAAAAAGTTCTCCACATAACAAAAAGGCCCCGGCTGTGAAGCGCGGGGCCAAATGCCGAGAGGCGAAGTCGCAATCAAGCGTTGATCGCGTCCTTCAGGCCCTTACCGGGCTTGAACTTGGCCTGGTTCGAGGCCGGAATCTGAATTTCAGCACCCGTTGCAGGGTTACGGCCGGTCGAAGCCTTACGCTGCGAAACGGCGAAGGTGCCGAAACCAACCAGACGAACTTCGTCGCCGGCCTTCAGGGCTTCGGTGATAGCTTCGAACACTGCGTCAACCGCTTCGGCGGCCTGTGCCTTGGTGATCGTTGCCTTGTCGGCGACAACGCCAACCAGATCGTTTTTGTTCATAGCGTTTCCTCACAGTGAATGCTCGCCGCCACTAGCGGCTCTTGATGCCTGATAGCCTGCCGCGATCACTCGCAAATCCAGACTATCCGGCCGATCAGTGCCCCGACGGTAGTAGCAGTTAATGGACCGGAAATATGGCTCTCGCAAGCCCCATAACCCCGAAAAGCCCGGTTTCCGGGGGAATATGGTCCCATTTCCACGCCGACATCGGTTTTGCTCGGCTTACGCGCGCCAAATGAATTCGCAGAATTACCAAGGAGATAGGATGCATGGAACGCAGTCCATCCGAGCGACGATTGCCAGCCACGCAGTCAAAAGCAGCCTCGAATTTACGGGCAATTTTTGAAAACAAAATCCATTGAGTCCCTTGGATTCTGGCAGTTTTCGCAGACTCAGCAACACTATTGGAGCAAGGCCAAGACGAGGTCGATGATTCTTGGATTTGAGCCCTATTCCAAAGCCTCAACTGCCGTCTTGGTGCTCGATAGGCTTACTCTTGATTGTCAGCATCAGCGGCAAGGCTGCGAGATAGATCACCATGGCAACCAGCCAGATCCCGCCCGGCCAAGTTCCACGGATGGAATGATAGATATTGCTGAACAGCAATGGGCCAAAGACCGCCGCCAAGCTGACCACGCTCGCCAACACGCCCTGGAGCTGTCCTTGGAGTTCAGAGCTGACTTGGCGGGTTGTCAGAGACTGTAACGCGGGCATCCCAATGCCACCCAGTGCAAAGATCGGCGCCATAATAAAGAGGGCCGCTCCATGGGTGGCAAATGCGAGAGTGAGCATCGCGCCAATTTCAAACGCCATGCCGACAACCAAGGCCCAGCGCTCGCCGAGCTTGGCGACTGCGGGACCGGTGACGAAGGCCTGCGCCAAAGCGTGGAAGAGCCCGAATGCCCCAAGGGACAGACCAATCAGCATGCCGTTAAACGCATAGACGTCTTCAGAGAAGATGGCCCAGGTTGAGCCATAGACCGTGCCGACCAGATTCATAATCAGATAGATGGCGATCAGGGGCAGCAGGGCTTTGAAAGCAAAGGCCCATGCCAATGGCTTGAACGGATTGAGCGTATCCAAGGTAAAGCGCGTATCACGCTGGCCCTTGCGCGACTCGGGCAGGACGAACAGTGCCATCGCGAAATTGACAGTGTTGAGCAGCGCTGCCAGCAAAAACGGCGAGCGCAGCCAGATGTCACCCAGAATGCCGCCAACCACAGGTCCGATGATAAACCCTATGCCGAACATTGCATGGAACAGTCCAAAGCGTTTGGCGCGTTCCTCTTCGGTGGAAATGTCGGTGATATAGGCTGTGGCCACGGCCATGTTCGCACTGGTGATCCCAGCGATGGCGCGACCGAGCACGAGCAACCACAGCTCTGGTGCAAAGGCCATCACCACATAATCGATCGCCGCGCCAGCAAGCGAAATCAGCAGCACCGGACGGCGCCCAAATCGATCGCTCAACACGCCCAAAATCGGTGAGAACAAGAACTGGCAGGATGAGTAAAGCGCCAGCATTACGCCCAATATTGTTGAGATATCAGAAGTATGCCCAACTTCACGCAGCAGCGCTGGGAGAATGGGAAAGATGAGCCCAATCCCAATGGCGTCCAGCATGACTGTTAGCAAAATAACCAGAAGCGCTTTGTTCATCGAAAAGCTCCAGCTCTAGCGTCACCACTCAAACTGGAGTTAATGCAGCGCCAGATTTCTATGCGCTTCACAATTTCTGATCAAGCGGCTCCGCGGCCCTCAACTCTTCACTTTATCAGCCAGGGCCTGAACCACATTAGGGATGAGCCCCGGGAGATCTTCGCTGATCATGCCGGTGCCGCCAAAGGCACTTCCCGCAGCGCCGTGTATCCAGACTCCCGCTGCGGCAGCATCGAACCCGTTCATGCCTTGCGCCAACAGCCCCGCTATTATGCCAGCCAAAACATCACCTGAGCCCGCTGTCCCCAACCACGCAGGTGCGTTATCGTTGACGACGATTTTGCCATCTGGCTCGGCGATGAATGTGTCTGCGCCTTTCAGCACCACAACGGCTCCAGAGTCGCGCGCCGCCTGATGGGCTCGCATGGCCTTGGACGCATCGTTGGCGTCAAACAGCCGTGCGAACTCTCCTTCATGCGGCGTCATAACGACATGCCCAGCCGGTCTTGCCTTTATGGCTGCAAACAGAGTGTCTGGGTCTGATGCGAAAACGGTCAGGGCATCGGCATCCAGAACGATATTGGCCTTGGATTTTAAGCCCGCCAACACCCGCTCCCGAGTACCCTCGCCTACCCCAGCTGCCGGCCCAATCACCAAGGCGTTGATCCGCTCGTCTGCGAGCACCGTGGCAAAGTCCGCGGGAGTTTCAGCGATGCGCAACATAATTGCCGTGACATGGGCGGCGTGTACCCTCAGTGCCGCTTCGCTGCCGACCAGCGTGACCAAGCCTGCCCCGGCGCGGAAGGCACCATAGGCTGAAAGGCGCGAGGCTCCTGTTTGCAGTGGACTGCCGCTGAGGACGAGGACATGCCCACGGGTAAACTTGTGGCCCTCTGGATCAAGCTGCGGCAGTTGCCACAACGCCGGACCGTTCTGAACGGGCTGAACACCAGCGGAGGCGGAAGGCATTGAGTGTGGCAAGTGCTTTCTTCCCTATCATGCGGTCCGGTGCGTCGTGATGAGCACGAAACCCTACCAGCTTGGCAGTTTTACGCGGTCCTGTCCGTTCATTTCCCGCCGAGGGTCAGCACGAAGCGGAACTGAACCGTTCCGTCCCACCACATCGGGAAATTCGTGCCCCATTTATTGTTATAGAGATTGAACCGAAGGCCATGACTAAAATCAGGAATCTCCGGCTGGAACGGAATGAAGTCGCTGCCTGCGGGACAAACCAGTGCGCTATCAATGGGCTCAATTGTCAGATCGATCTGATCGAGCGTGGTGCGCGCCGCCTCGATGGCCTGCAATTGACCGCCACCGGCGCGAACAATATGCGCACTGTCCTTCCACGATGCCATTTTGCGCAGCGACCATGCCGCCGCGCCCGCAGGGGTGAACGCGAAAAATCCGGCTTCGGGCATGCGATTGGCCGGCTTGTCTCGTAGCGTCAGTGAGACCTCGACCGCCTTATGCGAAATGCGCCGAATGGCGATGTCGTGACGCGCCGGAATGCCGACATGCGCTGCCTCAGCCCGCGAAATGGCAGCAATAGCGACCTGCGCATTGGCATCGACACCGATATGAGTGGGCGCGAATGACGCGGTGCGGGCAGTTTTTGCGTTCTGCAGGCCCGGCTTGTCATGGTCGAGGATGGCCCATTCCTGCCGATGCTGAAGATAGCTATCGAGGTGCCTTTGTAGTTCAGCCCAATCATAGGTTTCGTGGCGGTAGCCAAAGAGCGCGCCATGACTGCCCGCGATCTCAATACCCTCCGGCGAGACCACACGAGCAATGTCGCCCGTCGACGGATCAAGATCGGCCACCCAGCCGCCGTCGCTGATTTGATTGCCGGCCCGTGGCGCACGCTGTGCGATCGGAACCAGTTCGGCGAGCGCCTGCGAGGCTGCGGCGCGATCTTCGGCAGACAGGGCCGAGAGCGCATCCTGCATATAGTCGCGCTGTTCCTGCCAAGATTGCTCGGCATATTGGAAGCGATAGTCAATTTTGCGGGCGTGTTCGAACTGGGCCTGATCAAAGGCCTGGTCGTCGCGCAGATAGGTTTTAATATCCACGCCCCAAGTGTGTTCAGCCACCATGGCGAGCCGCCGAGCGAAACTCTCGCGCTCTACAGTCGGCTGATCCAAATTCTCGTAAAATCTCTCTAGTGCTTTGTACTGGCTTAATTTTACCGGATCAGTTGCCGCGCCATGAATCCAACTATCGCCAATTTCTTTGTCGATAATTGGGAAGTCTTCGCGCCGATCCCACATGGCTTGGCCGAACGCATCAAGTGTAGAGGCTTTGATCAACGCCCCTGGGTTCGCATGATGAAGCTCGCGCAGGGCCTCGACGGTCTGCCCGACGCTCTGCGGCCCGACATTGTCATTGGTGTGCGCAAAGCTGAGGCCCAAGTCCGGACCGGCTGGGAAGTCCGTAGCGCCATAGGAATTCTGATACATGACGACAATCTCGCTGCCGTCCTCAGCGCGCCAGCGGAAAATTGGCGGCACGTCTGGGACTGGGCTCGCGGTGTTGACCCCAAGATGGAGGAAGCGAAGCCCTGCTTCGGCCATGAGTGGCACCATGCCCAGCGTGTGACCCGGCACGTCCGTCATTTTTGCGGCAATTGTCGTTTTGCCAAAACGCTTGTCGAGCTCACGCGAAAAGCTCAATGCCGCGCGGAACATTTTTGGGCTCATCAACTCCGTATGCGAGGTGAATGGCAAGCCATGCCAAGCGATGAGACCCTTTCTGATCGCGTCTTCTAGCCGTGCGACTTTTTCTGCGCTTTGGGTCTGGAGGTGATCCCAAATCAGCCAAGCGCCAGTGGTCCAGATGAATTTGGGGTTGGCAGGATCTTCGGCATAAAAATGCGCGCCGGTTGCGATCGCCTGCGGGATAAATTGCTCATGATACTGCTGGCGCACGCGCTTGGCATGGTCGGTGAAGCCAATGTCCAGATGGGTCTTGAAGATCAGATGGATCTGCTGCTCAGATGTTTGCGTCATGAAAATGCCCAGCTCAGCCCACCGTGCCACGCACGACGAGACGGGTGTTTAATGTTTCTTCTAAACTTGGCGCGTCCGGCGCATTGAGCCGCCGCAAAATCAGGCGAACGAGGCAGCGCACGCGCTCATCGAGGTCAAACTTGACCGTCGTGAGGTTGAAGCTTTTCCAGTGTGACTGGGCGATGTCGTCGAAGCCAACGACCTTCACATCCTCAGGGACGCGCAGGTTCAACTCGTGGCGCAATGCGTCTAAAACGCCAAATGCGCCGACGTCATTGGCCGCAAAAATTGCATCAGCGCCCTGCCCGATGCGGAATAGATCAACGGTCGAGCGATAAGCGGTGTCATAGGTGAAATCGCCTGGAATAATCTGCGGATCGCCGAGCCCGCGCTCGCGCATGACGCGCCGGAGGGTCCGTTCACGAGATTCATTGGCGCGCGACTTGCTCAGCCCAGAAAGATAGGCAATCCGCTTCGCCCCAAACCCCTGAAGCAGCGCTACGGCTTGATCAATGCCATTGTGCTGGAAGACGTTCAGGCGGTCGTACAGTGGCTCGGCAACCGGCGTATCGTCTTCATTTTCAAAAGGATAGTTGACGTAGATCGGCACCGCACGACCGAGGAAGCGCACGAGAGTTTTCGGCTTCACATTCTCGACGAAGGCGATCACCGAGTCTGGGTTGAAGCCACGCATATAGGCGAGCAACTGCTCATCCATTGAGTAGTCAGTGCGGGTCTTGAACAGGAGCGTGGCAAAACCCTCGTTCTGGAGCGCCGTCGTCAAAGCGTCGATCTCTTGAGATTCCCAATGACTGCACACGTCTGGAACGATCACGCCAACAAGGTGCGAGCGGCCGCTCACCAGCGCTCGCGCTGCGCGATCGGGGGTGTAGTCCAGCTCTTTGGCGATCCGGAGGATGAGCTCGCGCTTTTCCGGTTTCAACGAGGTGTGAGGATTGAACGCCCGTGAAACAGCCACCCGCGAGACGTTAGCCTTCGCAGCGACCATTTCGGCCGTCGCCCTACCCCGTCCCGGCTCGCCCGCACTACTCACAGACACACTCCACACAGATGAAATCGTGTTCATTTAAGAACAGAACCCTAGCTGAACTGTCAATGCAGACTATCGCAGGACCAAGTTCTCCACACCCCAAAGACGCGACAATGCGATAAAAACACAGCTTTTCCGCAAGTGAACCGGCATCACAAAAGTTAACACTACCATACCTGCCATTGACGAGCAGTGAAAACGTGTTCAATCTGACAGTGTCCGCAAGCCAAGGGAGGCGCGGGCCAACAGCGGCTACCGGAGAATCCGGAGCCACCACATGGGAGGAATCTGCGATGAGCAATCGCCTACGCGCACTTGCGCTCGGCCTCGTCTCTGCCACCGCTATGGCAGTGCCGGCATTCGCCGTTGATCTAGAAATCACCTGCCGCTGCGTCATCGGCGGCGTTAATAGCGCCACCGCGCAATGGATCGAAGAGAGCGTTATTCCTGGCTTCACGGCTGCCAATCCGGGCATCAATGTGAAGCTGAACCAGTTTGGTGGCGAAGACGCCCAGCTCACCCAGCAGCTAGCTCTCGACTTCTCGACCGGCGCAGGCCCAGACATCTCGGGCTTCGACGGCTTCCTGATCCCCTCATTTGCTGAAGGCGGCCTCCTAAAATCTCTCGATGAGCTGATTGGCGAAGATTACGCCAATTGGGAAGGCTGGGACCACATTTCGCCCGGCATTCGCTCCATCCTCTCCTATGACGGCGAAACCTATGGCGTCGGCCTTGGTACGGACGTGCGCATGGTCTTTCTCCGCAAAGACCTTTTCGACAAGGCCGGCATCGACGCCGCTACGTGGAACCCCACCTCTTGGGCCGATCTGATTGACGCTGCTAAGAAGCTCAAGGAAGCCGGTGTCGAAGCGCCACTGCAGCTGAACGCTGGTGTGGCCATGGGCGAAGCGACCACCATGCAGGGCTATTGGATGGCACTGCTGGGCACGGGCGAAGGCGTCACCGATGACGACGGCAAGTTCATCGTTGGCTCCCAGGCCATCCTCGACACGCTCAACCTCTACAAGACCATCTATGTTGATGACGGCCTAGGCGATCAGCGCGCGCAGCTTCTGGCAGACGGTCGCAACCGCACCTTTGCCAATTTCCGCGATGGCAAGACCGCCATGCTGGTGGAAGGCGACTGGTTCTATCGCTCTGTCACCGCGCCCGGTGCAGAGTTTGAAGTCAAAGACCGCGACAATGTCATGACTTGGAAGAAGATGCCCGCTCAAGAACCGGGTAAGGGCATTCGCGGACAAGATGCTGTCTCGATCTCTGGTGGTACGGGCTATGTGATCAACCCGAATACCGATAGCCCGAAAGAAGCTTGGCAGTTCTTGTCCTTCATGATGAGCCAAGAACAGATGACGGCCTTCCAAAGCTTCTCACCGGGCATTCGCTCGCGTGATGACGTGGCGATCCCGGACAATGCGTTCTTGACGGAAACCAGCCAGGCCTTGCTGCCGATCACCACCGCGCGTCCGAACAATGCGCACTACAACGCAGTCAGCCAAGAAATTCAGCGCATGACCGAAGCCGTGGTTTCGGGTGAACTATCGCCTGAAGATGCAATGGCTCAGTACCGCTCGGCAGTCATCGCCATTGTTGGCGAAGAGAACACTGTCTCCACGCTTTAGAACTCCCTAGTGCCCGGCGTCTTTCCTCGACGCCGGGCACACCAGCACATTTCACACTCCTCGCCTTGCCCCTAGGCGTTTTTATCCGTGCCTCGATCCATCGATGGCGGCCGTTTCTTGCCGTCCGCGCGAGGTATTTTGCTTAGCCTCACTCACCTGAGTAGGACCTAAATGACCACCGACGCCAGCGCATCACCACCTAAATCGAAGGGCAAAAACTTCGCCCTACTTTCCAATAGAACCGGAGCGGCATTTCTCGTCCCGGCGGGCCTTTTGGTGTCGGTCTTCGTCATCATCCCGTTTTTTTGGGTGATATGTGTTTCCTTTACCAACCGGACCCTGCTCGGCAAAACCGCCCTCAGTCCAGAGTTCGTTGGCCTCGCCAATTATTTGACGCTGTTCGATCCGGTGTCCTTTTTCCAGCGTGGTCAGTTCGGCTTCTCGCTGATCCTGACCACGCAATTTGTTCTCTGCTCTGCCCTCCTCGGCCAAGCGCTGATCGGCCTCATTCTGGCTTGGCTCATCCAGACCGTTCCTCCGGCCGTCAAGCGCATGGTCGAAACCTTCGTTATCGGCGCGTGGATCTTGCCTGAGGTTGTCATCGGCTTTGCTTGGTTTGCCTTTCTCGACTACGACAACGGCACGCTGAACATGATCCTCACGAGTCTTGGCCTGCCCAAGGGCGACTTCCTGTTACAGCAGCCATTCTGGGTCATCGTCATCTTCAATACGTGGCGCGGCGCAGCATTCTCGATGATGCTGTTCAACTCGGCCTTTGCCTCTATCCCGCCCAGCTATTTCCAAGCTGCTGACGTTGCGGGTGCAAGTTCATTCCAGAAATTCCGGGACATCGGCCTCCCGCTGATCAAGGGTCACATCATCACCGATTTGATCCTGATCACCATGTGGACGTTCAACGTGTTCACGCCGTTCCTGCTGACCAATGGCGGACCGAGCTACAAGACTGAACTTGTCTCCATCTACAATTACCGCGTTGCCTTCCAAGACTTCCAGTTCGGCAAGGGCGCGGCCGTTGGCGTGATCATGATGCTCATCAACCTTGCCTTCGCGCTGATCTATCTCAGCATCGGCAAGAAAAAGACGCCGAAGACGTGAGGAAAGCCACCATGAAAAACCTTCCGTTCCACGCCGTTCTGAGCCGTATCGCCTTCTCGGGCCTCGCCACGATCATCGGCATTGTCTTTGCGCTGCCGCTGGTCTGGTTCATCTTCTCGCCCTTCAACGCGAGGGCTGAACTGGGTCTCGAAATTCCAGATCCCTGGACGCTCTCGAACTTCTTCACCGTCTTTGGCAATGGCTTTGCCATGCAGGCGCTCTGGAACAGCTTTATTCAGGCCGTCGGTGGCGTGATCCTAGTCGGTTGCGCGGCAACGCTGGCTGCCTATGCGCTGTCGCGATCCTCGATCCCCGGCAAGGGCGCTGTGACCTATATCTTGCTGCTGTTCTCGTCAGTCGTATCGGGAACCGCAGCCATGGTGCCGATCTTCCTGATCGTTTCGGCCGCTGGATTGATGGACACCCATCTCGCGGTGATCCTCACCTTTGCTGGAGGCTTGCTCCCGACCGCCATGTTCATCCTGCGCGACTTCATCGATGGCATTCCAAAATCTTATGAGGAAAGCGCCATGGTGGCGGGTGCGTCGCCCGTGCAGGCTTTCTTTGACGTGGCCTTGCCGGTCATTCGTCCGGGCATTGTGGTTGTGGTCGTCTGGGCCTTCGTCAACATCTGGGGCTCGTTCCTCATCCCCTTCATTCTGCTGCGTTCGAGCGAGAACATGCCAGCGTCTGTGGCCATCTATTCCTTCTACTCCGAAGCGGGCACGCCGGTCGTGACCCTGTTGGCGGCCTATTCGCTGATCTACTCGCTCCCCGTTATCGCGCTCTACCTCTTCGTCAGCTGGAAGTTCGGCTTCCGGTTCTTCGGCGGCATCAAGGCTTAACTCCCATGGCATCTGTACAATTCAAGAACATCTTCAAGAGCTTTGGCAGCTTCAGCGCGGTCGAAGACGTCAGCTTTGACATTGCCGATGGTGAGTTCGTCTGTCTCTTGGGCCCCTCGGGCTGCGGCAAGACCACATCGCTGCGCATGATCGCGGGTCTCGAAACTCCGACCTCCGGCCAGATCTTTATCGACGGCAAAGAGGTGACGCACCTCCACCCGAAAGATCGCAACATCGCCATGGTGTTTCAGGACTATGCGCTCTACCCGCATATGAACCTGGCCGATAACATCGCCTACCCGCTCAAGGTGCGTGGCGAAGCGGTCGAAAAGCGCCATGCCCGCGCCAAGGAAGTGGCCAATGTGCTCAAGATCGGTCATTTGATGAACCGCGTCCCGAGCCAGATTTCGGGCGGCCAGCAGCAGCGTACCTCGCTTGCTCGCGCCCTCGTCTATCCGGCCAAGGTTTATCTCTTTGACGAACCGCTCTCCAACCTCGACGCCAAGCTGCGTCTTGAGGCGCGCGGCTTCCTCAACCACCTGCAACGCGACATGGGCATCACCGCCGTTTACGTGACCCACGATCAAGCAGAAGCCATGGCGCTTGCCTCGCGTATTGCTGTGATGGATGCGGGCAAGATCGTGCAGTTCGCCTCGCCCATCGAAATCTATCGTCGCCCAGCCACCACCTTTGTCGCGAACTTCGTCGGCAACCCGCCGATGAACCTTGTCGAAGTCGAAGGCGCGCAGGTCGATGGTCAATTGCGCCTCAAGGCCAGCGATCTCAAAATCGTCGATCTGCCAATGACCGACGCGATTGCCAGTGCCCTCAGCGCCAGCCCCAAGCTTACCCTCGGCATCCGCCCTGAGCACCTCCACATCGCCAAGGCCGGTGACGAAAACACTGTGACGGCAAAGCTCTTTGCCAATGAGAACATGGGCCCCGAAAGCCTCGTGACCTTGGATCGCGGCGATAGCGCGCGCATCACAGCGCGCATTTTCATCGATGATCATCTGGAGCTGAGTGACACGGTGAGCCTGAGCTTTGGCGTGGAACACACGCATTTGTTCGACAGCAGCGGCAAGCGCATTCCGGCCGTTGGGGAATAAGATGCTGACCATCACGCACCACATCACCCGCGCCGACCAAGAGCGGAACCCCTATTACTACATCCCCTATGAGGTGCCCGCAGCCACCTCACGCATCGACGTCACTTTGGCTTACGCCAAGGCGGAAGATGCCATTATTGATCTGGGCGCTTTCGATCCACGGGACACAGGCTATCCCACCGCCGCAGGGTTTCGCGGCTGGAGCGGTGGCGCGCGTGACACCTATTTCATTGCGACGGACGATGCGACGCCCGGCTATATCCACGGCACCATCCAACCCGGCACTTGGACTGTCGTTCTCGGGCTCTATAAGGTGCCGCTTGCTGGCCTTGATGTGACGATAACGATTACTCTAGACAGTAGTGCCCGCCCGCACGCCCCCCAACCGGCTCGCAGTTTCCCGGTGCGCCAAGGCGCTGGCTGGTATCGTGGCGATCTGCACTGCCACACATTTCATTCCGATGCGCGCGGTGCGCCCGAACTGCTGCATGCTGCGGCCAAGCAGGCGGGGCTCGATTTCCTCGCCATCGCCGACCACAACACCATTACCCAGCGCCGCTATTTCCACCCGCAGTCCTCACCGGACTTGGTGTTCATCCGCGGCATGGAGATCACCACGGCCGTCGGCCATGCCAATGTTTTTGGCGTCGACGAGTGGATCGACTTTCGCATGACCAAGCCAAGCGACGCCCATGTTCTGGCAAAGCTGGTGCATGAAAAAGGCGGCCTGCTGTCCATCAATCACGACAAGCCGACAATCCCTTGGGACTATGATTTCCCGGCAGCCGACTGTCAGGAAGTTTGGCAATCCACCTGGCTGGCATGGAATTGGGTCGCCCTCGAAAAGTACCAGCAGCGCCTCGCCTCCGGGCTAAAACTCTCGGCCATTGGCGGCTCGGATTTCCACCAGCCGGATCGCTTGATGCCGGAAGGCCCGCTGGTTTTGGCGCGCCCAACGACCGTGTTTTACCTGCCGGAACTCTCAGAAAACGCGGTTCTAGCGGCGATGAAGTCCGGATACGGATATATTACAGAAAGTCCGACAGGCCCACATCTCGAACTTCGCGCTGGCGACAGCGTCATGGGCGGCACGTGCGATGCCATCTCGGAGATTGAGGTGACCATTCGCGGTGCCGGGGGCGACACTCTCTCGCTCATCGACGCCAGCGGCGAAATCGCTTCCGTCACCATTGAGAGCGACGAGTGGAACGTCACCCTGCCTGTCTCGCCCAAGATATTTATCCGTGCCGAAATCATCGCCAAAGCGAGCCGCGCCGATCTCATCGAGAGTTTCAAAGCTGCGCTCAATGGCAAGGAATTGCCTTGGCAACTCAAGGGCACCGACCTTGAGAGCCAGCCCATTCGCCGCGCGCTCTCCAACCCCATTTATCTCGCCCGCTAATTCCGGACCCAATCCATGCTTATCGGCAACGCGCCCTGCTCTTGGGGCATCGCCTATCCAACGGGCAATTCATACACTTGGGCGAGCTATCTCGATGAAGTGGCCGCAGCAGGCTATCGCGGCACCGAGCTCGGCCCGTTTGGCTTTCTGCCCAAGGACGCTGATGTCCTGCGCGAAGAATTGGCAAAGCGCGATCTGACACTGATCGGCGCAACCCATGTTCATACGTTTGGCGACGCCAAGTCGGCTCCCCAACTCATGGCGACTTTGCGCGAGCTGGCGCCCCTGCTCAAATCCCTAGGCGCAAAACATCTCGTCATTATGGACGAGAGCAATTTTTATCCAGCGGGTCAGGAAGGCGTGTTGGATGAGGCTGGATGGCAAGAGCTCGTGGGCATGGTGCGCGACGCAATTGCGCTGGTCGAGGGCGAATATGGCCTAAAACTCAGCTTCCATCCGCACATCGGTACTGCGGTCGAAAAAGAAGCCCAGATTGATCGTCTCTTGGACGAGACCAGTATCGACCTCTGTTTTGATACTGGCCACCACGCCTTCTGGGACCAAGATGCCCTCGCCTATATGGAGCGCCGCTTCGACCGTATCGCCTATATGCATCTCAAAAACGTCGACCCCAAAGTGCGCGCCCGTGTGCTGTCTGGCGAGCTCTCGATAGCGGCGTCCTATGGCGCTGGCGTCATGTGCCCGTTGCCGGATGGAGCCGTTGATATTCAGGCGGTGATGCGCCTGCTGCAAACGCGGGGCTTTACCGGCCCCATCGTGGTGGAACAGGACGTCGCCACGGACGCAAAAGAAACACCGCTGCAGCTAGCGACACGCAATCTGATCTTTATGAACGAGATCAAGTGACGACCATGCCACGTAAGGGCCACGCGACGAGATCAGTGGCCCTTGACGGGGCGCTGCGACTTAGACCAAATCCTCCCCCTCGATAGGGTAGATGCGATGTCCGGCAAAAAGCGTAGCTTTGTGAGTGCTCAGATGGTTGCCGACCGCGCCGGGGTCTCGCGATCAGCCGTATCACGCACATTCACCGACGGCGCCAGCGTATCCGAACCAACACGTCGGAAAGTTCTCGAGGCAGCGGCAACGCTCGGCTACCACGTCAACCATCTCGCGCGCGGATTGCGCGAAGACAGCAACATTGTCTGTCTTGTGGTGGCGGATATGACCACACCCATCCGCGCGCTGATGGTCGATGAACTGACCCGAAAACTCCAAGCGGCCGGTAAGATCACCATGGTGATCAACACCGAGACGGACACTGCAAGCCTGACGAAGGCGCTGCACCAGACACTAAACTATCGTGCCGACGCCACGGTGGTGTTGTCGGGCACGCCCCCATCATCCTTGATTGAAACCTGTCTCAGCAACGGCCAGCAGGTCATCTTGATCAATCGCGACGAGCGGCTGTCCGGCTCGAGCAATCTGGGCGTCGATAACGCCTTTGCGGGGCGCGAGGCGCTGTTCCTACTCCGCCGTGCCGGCTGCGAACGGATGGGACTGGTTACCTCGACGGCCCGCACGGCCAGCCTTGTCGAACGCGAACGCTTTTTCATAGCGGCAGCAGAGGACGCCGGACTGGCTGTCACAGCCATTGCCGGCGGACCAACCAGTTACGCCTCTGGGCAAGACGCTGCCCGCCGCATGTTCGGTCGATCCAACGCACCGGACGGCGTATTCTGCGTCACCGACTTGCTGGCGCTTGGGTTCATGGACGCTGCTCGGCGCGAGTTCGGGCTCGATATTCCGCGCGATCTTTGCGTCGTCGGTTTCGACAATATTGAGCAATCGAGCTGGGATTCGTACCAGCTGACCACTTTTGCACAGCCTCTGGACGAGTTGAGCACCAAAGTGGTGGAATTGCTCGGCGCTGCGACCCCAAGCAGCTCTGCACGCACCGTGATCGAGCCTATTCCCGTGTGGCGGAAGTCGGTCCGCCCCGGCAAAATCTAAGCTCTTTAAAAACAATACCTTAGTTCGCGATAACTCTTAAACGCTGAAGACACCAGCGATTGCACAGCTGTGCACTAAAGAACTGTCATATGAGCGTTATGTAGCTCCAATATCCATATCCGCACTTCGTAAGCAAATATGCACTTGTGTGCATTGGCTATTAGGTGTTGTCTGTTCTGTGTGAAGAGTGCGCTCTTGGACAGACCCACCATCGAAGAGTGGGCGTCCTTCCGCAATTCACAAGGGAGGAGGCCCATGAGGCGCGTCGTTGAGAGCCGATCTCAACGACTGACCGACATTGATCGGACGCCGCCTCCGCACTTCGGCAGTTTTTGCGCAATGACTTCGACAGTCATTTGGGATGGGAGATTTGAATGAAACGTCGTGCATTTATGCTTTCGGTCGCGGGTCTGGCGGCCGGCATTTCGATGTTGCCACAGGTCAGCTTGGCTGCTGAGGGGACCATTGATTGGTACACCAGCTCGGACAGCAATATTCTCGACTTCTGGACCAACACGGTTAAGCCCGCATTTGAAGCGGCGCATCCAGAATACAAGCTGAACCTTGTGGACGCCGGTGACGGCGCGGGCATCATCGCCATTGGTGAGCGCGCGGTAGCCGCTAAGGCGACCAATACTGATCCACAGGCAGACTTCTTTGAATCGGCTGACCCGCTGCTACCAGCTGGTGCAATCGAAGCTGGCATTTTCGTAAACATCAAGGAAGCTGGCCTATCGAACTACGACAAGGTCAATCCTGCCGGCATCCAGTCCGACTATTCCTTGCCTTATCGCGGCAGCCAAGTGCTCTTGGCCTATGATACCACCAAGCTTGACCCAGCCAACGCCCCGAAAACTTGGGATGAGCTAGTCACTTGGATCAAGGCAAACCCCGGCCAGTTCGTTTACAACCGTCCTGACAAGGGCGGCTCAGGTGGCAACTTCGTCCGTCGCGCCATTCACCAAGCCAACGGCCTCGACCCATCCAAGTTCACCGTCGATAATTACGACGAGACTTTCGGCAATGAAGCGCTCGGCAATGCGTGGGCTATTCTGTCGGACATCGCACCGTCCCTTTATGACAACGGCGCGTATTCCTCGGGCAACACCCAGTCGATCCAGCTTCTGGCACAGGGCGTTGTGACCATGACCCCGGTTTGGTCGGATCAGATCCTGCAGGCAATCGATCAGGGCGTTCTGCCAGAAACGACCGGCCTCGTGCAGCTACAGGACCTTGCCCTGGTTGGTGGTTTCACGCGCTCCGTCGTACTTGAAACCGGTACCAACCGTGATGCAGCGCTCAAGCTCGCGGACTTCATGCTTTCCGAAGAAATCCAGAGCGCCATTCTGACCGAGCTCGGTGGCTTCCCGGGCGTAAGCTGGGACCATATCTCTCCAGAACTGCGCGAAAAGTTTGCTGACATCATTCCGCAGCAGATCCCAACCTTCCCGGGCGGCGCGTGGGAAGCAGCGATCAATGATGGCTGGTATCGTAACGTCGCTCCAAACGTCGATCGCACCCAGTGACCAACGTCGTGGAAGGGGGAGCACGCCCTCTCATGGAAAAGACCGACAGCAGGAGGCCAACTGGCCTTCTGCTCGTCGCCGTGCCTGTTCTTCTCATGGCTTGGCTGATCATTTGGCCGATCTTTAGCGCTATTGGGCGCACCATCTGGCGCCCAGACGCCAATGGCGAAACCGGCTTTACG
This sequence comes from Devosia sp. MC532, assembly GCF_016461625.1. Lineage (NCBI taxonomy): Bacteria > Pseudomonadati > Pseudomonadota > Alphaproteobacteria > Hyphomicrobiales > Devosiaceae > Devosia > Devosia sp. MC532. The sequence goes on from NZ_JAEMNZ010000005.1 coordinate 47,940, forward strand.
CTTTCAAGCTATGTGTTCTTTTTCTCAGATCAGTACAGCATCAACAATTTGATGATCACGCTGTGGACGACGGGCGTTTGTGCCCTGTTCCTGCTGCTCATTTGCTTGCCCATCGCCATATACCTGCGCTTCTCAACCGGCAAAATCCCGGCCTATGTGCAGGCCCTCGCGATTTTCCCGATGTTCGTCCCATCGATCATTCTGGCCTACGCGTTCATCCGCGTTTTGGGGCCGAATGGCATGGTCGACATTCTGCTCAATTCGGTTGGTCTTCCCAAAATCCGCACGCCATATCTGACCCCGTGGGGTCCGGTCATCGGCATGGTTTGGGATAATATTCCGCTCACCGTTCTGATCTTGCTTTCCGGCCTTGGCAGCGTTTCCAACCAGTCCATTGAAGCCGCGCGCGATGTTGGGGCCAAGCGCTTGCAAGTGCTTTGGTACATCATTCTGCCGCGCATTTCGAATTCGGTCTTGGTCGCGATCTCCTTCGCTGTGCTGGGCATTTTCTCAAGCTTCACCCTGCCCTATTTGCTGGGTCCAGCTTCGCCAGAAATGATGGGCCCGTTCATGAACCGCACCTTCCGCGAAGTGAACGACCCGATCAACGCCATCACGCAGGCAGTCATCACCTTCTGCTTCTGTATCGCCTTCGGGATGTTCTACGTGCGCTCCGTCGCGCGCAATCAGGGGAAGTGACATGACCACCATCGCTCCCACGCGCCCTCGCCTTGACTGGACCGGAGTCGTTTTCGCGGCCGTTCTGTCGATTGCGATCATCTTTCCGCTGCTCGTTGTCGGCACTTGGGCTTTCACCGAGGTCTGGCGGTATCCGAACGTCATCCCGCAACAATTTGGTTTCCGCTTCTGGGGCCAAACTTTAGGGCGCCCCGACGTTTGGGCCGCGCTGACGCTGAGCTTGCAACTCTCGACCGTCGTCACCTTGTTGTCTGCCGCAATATGTCTGCCCGCAGCCTATGCTTTTGCGCGGCTCGACTTTCCGGGTCGCTCGATCCTGTTTTTCTCGTTTCTCGCCGGTCATGCCTTCCCAAAATTTGGTCTGCTGATCGCCATTGCAGCGATTTTTCTCCAGCTCAATCTTATTGGCACCTTCTGGGGCGTGGTGCTGATCCAGCTCGTCGGCACTCTGCTGTTCATGATCTGGATTCCCGTGGCGGCATTCCAATCGGTGGATCGGCGCATGGAAGAAGCGGCACGCGACGTCGGCGCAGGCCCATTCCGGGTGTTCTGGTCCGTCACGCTCCCGCAGGCCGGTCCAACCATCGCCGCTGCGGTGCTGTTGAGTTTTGTCGGTACCTTCTACGAAACCGAAGGCGCTTGGCTCATCGGCGCACCAGGCATCCGAACCATGCCGGTTCTGATGATTTCCTTCATTAACAATCAGATGGTCATCCAGTTTGGCGCGGTACTGTCCGTGCTGCTGTGGGTACCCTCGTTTATCGCTCTTATCTTTGCCCGCCGGGTTATCGGCGGCGGCGCCTTCGCGCGCGGCTTCGGGGGCTAGGAAACCATATGTCCGTTCTCAAGATCACTGATGTCACCAAGCTCTTTGGCTCCTCCATTGTGGCGGTCGACAAATTCTCGCTCGATGTTGCCGATGGCGAACTGGTGTGCCTCCTCGGCCCTTCTGGGTCGGGTAAATCAACCCTGTTGCGCATGGTTGGCGGGTTCGAACGCGCCTCCTCAGGCGTCATCTCCATCGACGGCGAAGACATCACCTACCTCGCGCCTGAAAAGCGCCCCACAGGCATGGTGTTCCAGAGCCACGCGCTGTGGACGCATATGAATGTGTTCAACAATCTCGCCTTTGGCCTCAAACTGCGCAAAACCCCTGCCAAAGAGATCAAAGAGCGCGTTGAGGGCATTTTGGAGCTCGTTGGCCTGCCGGGCTACGGCACGCGCGGAGTAGGTCAACTCTCCGGTGGCCAACAGCAGCGCGTGGCGCTGGCGCGTTCGCTCGTCCTCGAGCCAAAAATTCTCCTGCTCGACGAACCATTCGCCAGCCTCGATCAGCATCTGCGCGAACGTCTGCGTGAAGAAGTGCGCGATATTCAGCAACGCCTCAAAATCACAACGCTTTTCGTCACCCACGGCCAAGACGAAGCCCTTGCCATGGCGGATCGCATTGTCGTCATGCGCGATGGCCGGACTGAGCAGATTGATCGGCCAGAAACGGTCTATCGCGAGCCACTGACGCCTTTTGTGGCTGGCTTTATCGGCCAGATGAACCTCGTGGACGGCAGTGTAACCAACGGTCAATTTGAGCGCTCTGGCTTCACAGTTGCTCTGCCCATCCCCGATGGCGCGGCAACCCTAGCTATGCGTCCTGAAGCGCTGGATCTCGAAGTTTCAGAAACTGGCTGCGCCGTCGTCCATCGCGTCACCGATTTTGGCACGCACGGGCTCGTTGACGTCCATTTGAGCGACAACACGCGGATCAAATCCATGGTCAACCATCCAGACCTCTTCAGCAACGGCCAGCGCGTCACCCTCAAGCCCAAAGCCATCGCGGCCTATCGCGACAATGCGCGGGTGTATCGAAGCTAAATGACCTTCCCACTTTACATCGAAACCAACGGCCATCGGACGTGGCTGAAATGGCACCGAGGGCGACGCAAGGCGGATGATCCCGTCTTTGGCGCGAGCCGCATCATCGAAGCCATGCGGATTGGGGCGAGTGTCGAAATCGACCTCGTCATCCACGCCGATCACGGCTGCGCTGTGTTGCACAATTTTGAACTATCGGAAGAAACCACGGGCCGCGGCTTGGTTCGCGAGACGTCCGCTGCCGTTCTGCGCCAGCTCAATCTGCGCGACAACAGCGGCACGGCTCTCCCGGAAAAAGTGCTTCTGCTCGAAGACCTTTGCGCCCTCCTCGACACAGAGCCCGCTCACCCCGAAGCCTTGCTGCAACTTGATTTCAAAGAAGGGCATGCGGCGCTCGACGAGGAAACGGTGCGCAGTGTTGCCGCAACGATCAAAAATCATGCTGGAGCAATGATCCTCTCGGGAGGCGACTTTGCGGCGATCGATTCGCTCGCCAATGCAACTCCGGGCCTCAAGATTGGCTATGACCCTTGTCATGGCGACAGCCTTGAGCAGCTTAAACAAAGCGGCGATTACGATGGCTTCATCCAAGACGCCCTCGCCACTGCACCCGACGCCGAATTGATCTATCTGCATCACGAAATCGTCCTTCAGGCCGACCGCGAAGGCTTCGACATGATCGCTGCTGTCCACGCTGACAACCGGCGCGTCGATGCCTGGACACTTAACAAGGTCGACGCACCATCGCTCGAGAAGGCCCGTCGCCTCATCGCTCTTCGCGTTGACCAAATCACCACCGATGACCCGGAGGGGCTGCATTCAGCCCTCACATCATGACCCTCAACTACGACGCTATTTTGGACCGTATGGTCGACGCTGCCCGCGAAGCCGGCGTGCTTACCCAAGGTCATTTTAAGAATTTTCGCGATATTGAGATCGGTGTGAAGGGGCCAGGCGATTTCGTCTCCGACGCGGACCGCCAGTCCGAAACCCTTATTCGCGAACGACTTTTCGCTATCGACCCGAGTTGGAGTCTTACCGGGGAAGAGTTCGCACCCGTCGATGGCGCCGATCCTGAACACCGTTGGCTCGTCGACCCGATTGACGGCACAACGAACTTCCTCTTCGGCCAACACTACACGATCACCATCTCCTTGCGTCGCGGCAATGAGACGGTATGCGGGCTCGTCTACAATCCCGTCTCCGACGAGATGTTTACGGCAATGAAGGGCGGCGGCGCCTTTCTCAACGGCGCAAAACTCGACGTCAGCAAACATGCCGATGTCGGCATGATGTGCATCGGCACGGGCCTCGCGCAACCGAGCCACAGCCTCTACCCCGGCGCCTATGCGCGACTTGACCATATTCGTAACCAAGTGGGTGCGGTTCGCGTCGTGGGGAGCGCGGCAAACTCCTGTGCCTATGTGGCTTGCGGACGGTTGACCGGCTATTACGAAGAGACCGGATTTGTCGATACCGCAGCGGGCATTCTGCTGGTCCAAGAAGCGGGCGGGATCGTCACCGACTGGTGGGGCCGCGGGGAAGAGCACTACGCGAAAACAGGCGCTCTAATCGTCGCAAACCCCGCAACACATGCCTTCCTGCTCAACGAATTCGCAGCAGTACCACCCAAAAACGCTTAGCCAAGCTGCACCACCAAAACCCAGCGCGCCTCCCATGGCCGCTGGGGGATGGGCGTATGGAGCACGCATTTGAAGTGCTCCGCTTGGGCTCCAAAGCATCAAACCATCGTGCGAGCGAATTCACTCTGGACGAACGGAGCGAACGTTTTCAAATCAGCGATGTCATGAAAATAAATGGCGCGAGAGACGGGGCTCGAACCCGCGACCTCCGGCGTGACAGGCCGAAAATTACCCAATTACAACAATGTAATATTCGACTTTTGTTGGCTCGCAACCTGTATCAACAATGTCACAATTTTCAACCGAACACCCTGCTTGCCACCTAGCCTAGCCTAAGCCTTGCGCAAACGTTTACCCTCTTGACGGTCCGGCCAAGTACCAGCAGCTGCCGCAAAGACCTCTAACAGATGCTCATGATCGTTTATTAAGGCAATCGCCCGGCGGGAGCAGCTAAGCGCTCCACCTTTCAACCCGGCATCGCGGCATCGCGGCATCGATAGTGCCGAGGTCTAATACCTAGTGTCGCCAACCGCCCCCATTTCGGCCATAGACCTAAGGAAAGGGCCCTTCTGAAAGCTGCCAATACAGCTTCGGATATCCGGGCAATGATCCAAAACGTCAACGAGCCGTCAAAGCCTGGGAAAGCTAGGGGCCGACATGTCCCCGATCACTATCCCCTTCAACCAAGTCCACCGGCCATATGGTCCGCTTATTCTCGTTGGGATAGTGGTGCTGATGGCTGGTCATTTGCGTAAGTAGCCCTTTTGCCAAGCCCGAGCCGAGATCACGTAGGTCAAGCGAAAATCCGGTCAGACTTGGGGACATATATGTTGCGTGAGGACTCGTCCGCCCAATAATGGCGACGTCACTCCCCGGCTCAACTCCAGCGTCCAGCAACCCCTTATACGTACCCACTGTCATCATTTCATTCAAAACGATAATGGCTGTAGGTCGAGCGATCAAACTCATTGCCTTCTGCGCTAAATCATAGCCACCGGCTTGGGTCGCTGACCCTATCATCACAAAATTCGTGTCGAACAAAATGCCGGCGGCCTCAAGAGATGCTCGGTAATGGTCAAGTAGAATGTGGTTGAGGTTCAATTCCTCGCTGGTCAAAAACAGGGCAATACGCTTGTGCCCATTGCGCACAAGTCGCTCAACAGAACGGGTCGCCATCGCCTCAAAGTCTAAGTCAATCCACGGGTGCCCAGCGTCGGAGTCGCTTCGTCCGAGCGCTATGAATGGGATATGCCGTTGGGCAAGAAAGTCTATTCGCGCGTCATGTCTACGAATTGAGGAAATAATAAGCCCGTCGACAAACCCTCGCTCCACTATGCGCTTAAGGTAGGCTTCCGGGTGTTCTTCCGACCCACACGGCAGCACAACGAGATCAAGGTTGTGCTGAGACAAAACACTCTGCACCCCATCAAACACAGACATGAAAAACGCGTCACCACCAGCAGAGATGTCTCGGCCGGTTTGCATCATGAACCCGATGGTGTTGGTAGAACCCTTGCGCAGCGCTCTACCGGATTGGTTCGGCGCATAGCCTAGGTTTTGAGCTGCTTCCAGAACCCGTGACCGCGTCTCATCATTGACGTCCGGCTTACCATTTAGTGCACGCGAGACAGTGCCAATAGACAATCCCAAATGGTCAGCAAGTCCTCGGATACCAATCAACAGCATTTACCTCGCAGAACGGCGTTACCACCGCCCTATTGACACGATAACGATTCCGAATATAGCGTCGTAAACGTTTACGGAAAAGGCATTCAAGAATAAATCGCCGACCGTTGGAGGATTTCAATTTGCGCTATCGTGCCATTCTGGCCGGGTGCGGAGCTATGTCGAAGGGCTGGCTCCGGGCCATCGCTGACACGCCTTATCTTTCTGAAAACGTCGAGATTGTAGGTCTCGTCGACCTTAATCTTGCCGCAGCCCAAGAGCGCGCAGAAGAGTTCTCATTGGCTGTTCCAGTGGGAAGCGATCTCGCCGCAATGCTCGATCAGCTCAATCCAGATATCGTCTTTGACGTCGTTATCCCACAGGCTAGGCAAAGCCTTGTCGTCACGGCTCTAAACCACGGCTGCCACGTCTTGAGCGAGAAGCCGATGGCCCAGAGCCTCAGCGATGCTCAAGGTTTGCTGGCGCTGTCGACAGATACCAGACTTGTGCACGCTATCATCCAAAATCGCCGCTTCAATATGGGCATCCGCCGTCTCAAGCGCTTCATTGACGACGGGCATTTGGGCGAAATCACCGCAATCCATGCGGACTTCTTTGTGGGCGCACATTTTGGCGGTTTCCGAGAAGCGATGGACAATGTGCTGCTGCTCGATATGGCCATTCACACATTTGATGCGGCACGTTTTCTCGCCGGCAGCAAACCCACCGCGGTCTATTGCCACGAGACCAACCCGAAGGGATCTTGGTACCGACACGGTGCAGCGGCGAACGCCATATTTGAGTTCGAGAACGATCTCACTTTCACCTATCGCGGGTCATGGTCTGCTGAAGGCGCGAACACCAGTTGGGAAAGCGGCTGGCGCATCATCGGCACCAAGGGCACTGTTCTATGGGACGGATATGAAAAGTTCGAAGCTAATATTGTCAGCGGAACAGACGGCTTCTTCCGCCCCCTAAAACCGGTAGAAGTCCCTGCCCCAGCTTTTGTCGAGCAGACCAACGGCCATGCCAGTGTCTTAAGCGACTTTGTCGGCGCTCTTCGCGCAGACACGCGTCCCGAAACCGATAATCACGACAACATAAACAGCCTGGCCATGGTTCTGAGCGCGATCGAAAGCGCTCGTACTCAGTCTCGCGTTCGCATCGATCCCGGAGCTTAAGACCCTTGAGCAATCCCATCAAATCCATTCGCGTCGGCACCATGGTAAAGGCCAGCGAAGGCAAGGCAGCGGAACGCATTGCCGAAATAGCCGACCTCGGCTTTGAAAGCTTCGAGCCTTTCTTTTGGCAGACGACAAATGGCCAGGACTTGGCCGAATTGGGCAAGCGCTGCAAAGATGCCATAGGCGCTCGCGACATCACCATGTCTACAATCGGCATGTTTGGTAACCCCTTGGGCGACCACCCCATGGACGCTGAGACCCTGAATGGCTGGAAAGACTGCATCGATAACGCACACCATTTCGGCGCGACGTGCGTTGCGGGCTTTACTGGCCGCGTGCGTGGGAGACCTCTTGTCGAGAGCCTTGCTCCCTATAAAGCGCTTTGGTCTGAACTGGCCAAGCGCGCTGCCGATAAGGGCGTGAAGATCGCCTTCGAGAACTGCGCCATGGATGGCAATTGGCAAACCGGGGATTGGAACATCGCCCACAATCCAGACGCTTGGGAATTGATGTTCAATGAGACGCCTGATGACAATATCGGTCTCGAATGGGAGCCCTGTCATCAGATGGTCTATCTGATCGACCCGACGCCGCAGGTGCGGAAATGGGCGCACAAGATTTTCCACGTACATGGCAAGGACGCCAGCATCCGTTGGGATGTCATTCGCGAACATGGTGTGTTCGGAAAAGAGCCCTTTGTTTTCATGCGCAGTCCCGGTTTCGGCGACAGCAACTGGACCAACATTATTTCCGAGCTGCGTTTGGCAGGCTGGTGTGGCGCGATAGACATCGAAGGATGGCACGATCCTGTGTATCGCGACGCTCTCGAGATGTCCGGGCAAGTCCATAGTCTCAACTATCTCAAGCATTGCCGAGGCAGCGAGTTCGTCGCCTGACTTTGTCTTGAGGTCTAAGCACAGGCACGAGGAGGCCTGTGCCAATTATGCAATCAGCAGCAAGCGTTGCTACAGGAGGACTAGGATGAAACTATCGACCTTGGCTATGGCACTTGGCGCCGTTGTTCTGACGACGGGCTTTGCTCATGCGCAGGACAAAATCTTTAAAATCTGGTGGTTTGAAGACCCTGCATCGGCGCAGGGCATCACTTGGACTAAGGCGCTTGAGGAGTTCAAGGCGAGCCACCCCGACATCACCGTCGAGTTTGAGCAAAAAACCTTCGTACAGCTGCAAGCTGCCGGTAGCATGATCCTAAACTCGTCCGAAGCGCCAGACCTGCTAGAATACAACAAGGGTAACGCCACTGCCGGTCTGGTTGCCAGCCAAGGCCTGTTGCAGCCCTTGGACGATGCGTTCACCGCGCAGGGTTGGGACAAAATCCTTAACGAAGGCGCGTTGGCGCTGAGCCGCTATGATGAGCTGGGCATCTATGGCTCGGGCAAGATCTGGGGCATTTCTACCTATGGCGAATATGTTTCCGCCTTCTACAATATCGACGCCTTTGAGAAGGCGGGCATTGCAGTGCCCACCACCTTCGAAGAGCTGACCGCCGCTTTCGAAACCTTTAAGGCCGCAGGCACGACCCCTCTCGCGCTTGGTGGCGCTGATACCAGCGGCCAACATGTGCTGGCTTCGCTCGCTTACACCAAGGCCGATCAAACCTGGATCGAGAACTATCAGGGACTGAAGGCCCCACTCGATACCGCGCCCTACCTCTACGCTGCCGACACCATGCTTGACTGGGTAGCGAAAGGCTATGTGAGCCAGGACTCGACGGGCATGAAGGACGCCGATGCTGCGCTCCAGTTCTCCTCAGGTAAGGCGCCAATCTTCATCTCAGGCTCTTGGAACCTTGGCATGTTCAATGCCGACATCAAGGACTTTGAGTGGGGCCAGTTCCTCGTTCCAACCCCGAAATATTCGGTCGGCTCGACCGGCAATCTCTGGGTAGTACCAAAATCGTCCAAAAATCCTGAACTTGCGGCCGAATTCATCAGCCTGCTACTCTCGCCCAAGTACCAGACCGAACAAGCAAATAACGGGGGCGTATCGATTGCCGCGGATCCGGCAACCGTGACCAACCCAGTGGGCCAAAATGCGGCTGCCGTGTTCAAGGAAATCTCTGACAATCAGGGCCTCGGCTTCTACCCTGACTGGCCAGTACCGGGCTTTTACGAGGTGCTGATCCAGAAGGTGTCTGGTCTGCTGCAGGGCACGCTTACCTCCGAGCAGTTCGTTGAGCAGATTAAGAGCACTTACGACGACGCTCAACTGAACCAATAACTGAACAGCACTCACGGGTCGCGTCCACTTCAAGGAGGCGACCCAAGCTCTAGGGAGGCAGGAAAGTGGCAAAGTTGAGCGATGCTTCGGTGGAAGACCGGCGTAGCTACTATCTCTATCTAATACCGGGCGTGCTTGGCTTTATCGCCATTGTCCTCTTGCCCCAATTTGCAAACTTTGGCCTCAGCTTTACGGCGTGGAAAGGCGTCGGGGTGCCAAGGTTTGGTGGCCTGCAGAACTACGAACGACTGTTGAACGACGGTCAGTTCTGGGGCTCGATGGTCAATACTGTGCTATTCGCCATCTCGATGACCGTTATTCCGGTGATCATTGGTCTCGTGCTGGCCGCGCTGTTATTTGATTATATCCGCGACCAATTCGGCGAGCAGCTGTCGAGCTTTTATCGTGCAGCGTTCTATTTGCCACAGATCCTGCCGATCACCGCTGCCGGTGTGCTGTGGGGATGGATACTGAACCCGGTTGGGGTTCTCAATATGATTTTGCACGCCATTGGCTTGGGTGATCTGGCACAAAACTGGCTGGGCAACGCGACCTATGCTTTGCCGGCGGTGTCGCTGGTGATCGTGTGGATTCAAGTCGGGTATTGCCTCGTTGTCTTTATGGCGGGTCTGTCTCGGATTGACCCTTCGCTCTACGAGGCTGCCGAGCTTGATGGTGCTGGGTGGTGGCAGCGACTGGTAACCATCACCATTCCCCTGCTCGCGCCGGAAATTTTCGTTGTGGTGCTGACCACACTCATCGCAGCACTCAAAGTGTTCGCGCCGATTTTCGTGCTCACTGCTGGCGGTCCGGACAACGCCACCATGGTGCCGTCCTACCTCACTTACTACCACTTCTTCACCACGCAACGTGTCGGCTATGCGGCAGCCATTGCTGTGGTGCAAACGATCCTGACCATTGGGCTCGCAGTGATCTTTCTGCGCTTCCAATCCCGCCAAGAGGGGAGGAGCTAGACCATGGCCGACGTTACAGTTCAAACGCTCACCTCGCCCAAAGTTGCAGTGGGACGAAAAGACCAACGCAAGCTAGGTTGGACGCGCTGGGTGGTCCTCACGATAATCACGCTCCTGATGCTTTTCACTTTATTTCCGTTTTTCCTAGCGCTCAGCAACGCTGTGAAATCGGGGACCGATTATGCCATCAACGGCCCCCTGGCTTTGCCGCAATCTATAGACATGACGGCATTGACCAGCTTCTGGCAAATGTCTGACTTCACTCGGAAACTGCTCAATAGCGCGATCATTAGCCTTGCTGTTGCTACGGTGGGCGTGCTGCTGAGCCTGTTTAACGCCTATGCAATTGGCATCGGAAGAGTACGTGGCTCGCGTGCCATCCTCGTGGTGCTGCTGATCGGCATCATGGTGCCGCAGGAGTCTATCGTCTATCCGCTCTATTACATGGCGAAGGTGGCAGGCCTCTACGATAGCCAGCTGGCTGTCATAATCATCTGCTCAGTGCTGCAATGTGCCTTTGGCACCTACCTCCTCTCGTCAGTCCTCGGCAGTTTCCCGCGCGAGATCATCGAAGCAGCAGAAATGGACGGGGCCAGTCGCTGGCAAATTCTGTGGCATGTGGTGGTGCCAGTGTTGCGGCCATCGCTGATGGTGCTGGGAACCTTCTTTTTCATCTGGACCTGGAACGAATTCCTGATCCCGCTGGTGATGTTGGTGTCCAATAATAATCAGACGGTCTCTGTGGCAATGGCCCTAACGCGTGGCCAGCAAACGTCCGACCCAACTTTCCAAGCGGCTGCCGCTTTGCTGGGCATGGCACCTACCCTGATCTTCTTCCTCATTTTCCAGCGCACTCTGACGCGTGGCGTCGCCGTAGGCGCGGTCAAATGACCCCTATTAGAACTGCTTACATTGGAGACCTCAAGTGAGCGCTATCCAAATCGAGTTGACCAATATCGACAAGCACTACGGTGCCTATCACGCCCTCAAGAACGTAAGCTTGCGGATCGAAAAAGGCACTTTTGTTGCTTTGGTCGGTCCATCGGGCTGTGGCAAGTCTACCCTGCTGCGCTCGCTAGCTGGGCTCGAAACCATAACAAGCGGAAACATCACCATCGCCAATGAGGACGTGACACATGTGCCCCCTAGAAAGCGGGACGTGGCGATGGTGTTCCAATCCTATGCGCTTTACCCGCATATGACCGTGGCCGACAACCTGACTTATTCGCTGCGCATTAAGGGCGTGAAAAAGCCTGAAGCGCGCAAAGCGGCCGAAGAGATCGCCCTAACCACCGGCCTCACCGGCCTTCTGGATCGGTATCCGCGAGAATTGTCCGGTGGCCAGCGACAGCGCGTCGCCATGGGGCGGGCAATCATTCGCCACCCCAAGGCATTTTTGTTCGATGAACCACTGTCCAACCTTGACGCCGCGCTGAGGGTGCAGATGCGCAAGGAAATTCGGGCGTTACACGACCGCTTGGGCGCAACGTCTGTCTACGTCACACACGACCAGATCGAAGCCATGACCATGGCTGACCACGTTGTGGTCATGCGAGACGGAATTATTGAGCAACAGGGTTCGCCATTGGAGCTCTACGATAGTCCGGTAAACCAGTTCGTCGCAGGGTTCATCGGGTCGCCTGCAATGAACTTTGTTTCAGCAACAGCGCAAGCCGATGGACTGTCGGTCAAGCTAAACCTTCCTACCGCACCAGTGCTTGAGGTGTCGAAACGTCTCGCTCCTGGAAGTGAGGTCATTGTTGGACTACGGCCTGAGCACCTGAAATTACTGAGTCCGGACGAGCCGTCTGCGCAAGCTATAGCGGCGCAAGTCGGCATCGTTGAGTCTACTGGTTCAACCACTTTTGTCACCACTGTCGGTGAGCCCTCCCTTACCATAGTGGATCAGGGATCACGCAGGCTCAAACGCGGCGACCAGATCCGTCTCCACATCGCCCGCGAGCTCGTCCACGTTTTTGATAAAGATGGCCATCGGACGGCATAGAACAGCTACAGTATGAGAGGACGTTCTGCCTCTGAAACCGTTCGCGTCTTATGTAAATTGAGCCGACACCATTGTACGCGAGAGCTGCAATTGAGCGAGACGTTGCGCCCTTCCATAGCGGCGCAGCGTCTCACATAAGCGAAGTGCTACGCGATCAAGCAGATTCGTACCAAGATGTGAACCGCCAAGACGTTGGGGGCCCGCACGAGGCAAGCCGACGACCACTATCCCTGAGTTTTCTGATTACTCTAGGGACTTAAGGTATTCGACGATTGCCGCGGCCTGCTGGGGATCAAACTCAAACTCGGGCATGTCCGGATGGCCAGTGAAGATACCTTCAACCAATGCCTCACTGAGGAATTCGACGTCATAACGTAGATGTAGATCGCGGAACGCTGGCGCGATGGCGTGTGAGCTCTCGCCCTGACGACCGGTGGCGTGGCAATCGGCGCAATACATGGTTACCAGTGCTCGTCCCTCTTCGACCGGATTATACTCTTGCGCGGTCATGCCTTGTATCATCAATATGGTGAGTAGGCCCACTGCCGCTGTTTTCGATGCACGGCTCAGCTTTGACAGGCTCCTTTGTGGCACGGCGAAAGCTGTCATGCCGCGCTCCATCCCATATCGACCGGCAATACTGCGCCATTGAGATGGCGCGCTTCATCCGAGGCAACAAACAGTACGGCATTGGCGATGTCGTCCGGATCAAGCATCCCCGGATTGCTAGCCTGATAGGCACCCAAGCGCCCTAGCGCGGCTTGGTCCAACGCTTGGCCCTTAACGCTGTCCATGATGTTGGTGCGAACGCCTCCCAAAGCCAACGCGTTGCAGCGCAGGCCATACTTTGCATATTGAAAGGCGGTGCTCTTTGTCAGCCCAATGAGGGCGTGCTTTGACGCCGTGTAAGCGGCTCCCGCCGCGCCACCACCAATTGCCGCTACGGAAGCGATATTCACAATCGAGCCGCCACCTTGCGCGAGCATCAGCGGCACGGCCCGACGCATGGCATACATTGGCCCATCGACATTTACTGACATGCACCGGCGCCACGTGGCATTGTCGACGTCAGCGACCGACTGAAACAGGTCCATAACGCCAGCATTGTTCACCAAGATATCGAGGCGACCGAAGTCTGCGACAGCCCGGTCGATCATCGCAATACAGTCGGCTTCTTGGGCGACATCCCCCCTCACGCCGACAATAGCGCCATCGATCTCCGTGACTGCCGCATCAACAGCATCGGCATCCAGGTCAACAGCAACCACCTTCGCTCCTTCGGCTGCAAACCTTTTTGCAATTGCGAAACCTATGCCAGAACCAGCACCTGTAACGACCGCCACCTTGTCCTGTAACCGCATAGAGAACCTCCGTATCGCCCCCAATCTACGACCATCAAGTCGCTGCGCGTTGACGCAGATCAATCGCTCGGCCTAGGCCATGAGCATCCCAAGAAAGGATCCTCGCCGGCAGCAGCTGCCATGAACAGCACACCGTATAGGCACGGCGGCATCTATGATGCGCACGCCCTTCGCTAACGCAGTCAATTGACTCGCAGCTTGCGGCCCCGTTCCCTGCCAGCATCACAGACCAGCACCGAGGCCAGGAGCCGGATATAACGGCAGAGACAACGATCGTGATATCCACGCCCCCGTCGTGATCAAGGTTTCTGAGACCGCCTCGATTTCAACTGGCACCCCGATGAACCCATGATTAACCCCTGGCATATGCAAGTGGGTCACACATGCACCTCCCGAATCCAGATGCTGCACCAAAGCAGCCCCTTCGCTACTCAAGACGTCAAACTGCGCTGTAAGAATGGGTATTGGCGGTAGTGTGTGCACGTCAGGCATGTAAAGCGGCGAGCACCGCCAATCGAAACGATCAGCCTCCAGCGGTAGGTGTGGTTCGCATTCCACTGCATATCATCCGTAGACAACCCGACAGCGCCATCACGAAACTCACAACAGCTTTGTGATTTCCCGATTGTAGATATGTCGGTACTCGCGGCCCGACTCTTTAAACCATCCCAAACCGGAGCTCGTACCTGCCTTAGGCTTGTATTCGGCGCCAACCCAGCCGCTGTAACCCGCCTCGTCTAGCACCCGGAAAATATTGGGGTAATTGATTTCACCGGTCCCGGGTTCGTGGCGACCCGGATTGTCGGCAATCTGGACGTGAGCAATGCGGGACTGCAAGCGCTTAAAGCCGAAGATCAAATCCCCCTGCACGATCTGCATGTGATAGAAATCATACTGCAGATAGAGGTTGTCATGCCCCACGGCTTTGGCAATCCGCTCATAGTCATCGGTGGAGTTGATGAAAAAACCGGGAATGTCGCGGGTGTTGATCGGCTCGAGCAGGAGCTTGATACCGGCGGCTGAAAGGCGCGGTGCTGCGTAGCGGAGATTGTCGATGACCACGGCTTCTAGGTCGTCCCGCCCCATGCCAGTCGGCGCAATCCCAGCCAAACAATTGAGCTGCGTGCAGCCCGTCGCCTGTGCGTAGACAATGGCCCGATCCACGCCCTCGCGGAACTCAGCAATTCGGTCTGGGTGGCAGGCGATACCACGTTCGCCTCCGCCCCAATCGCCCGCAGGCAGATTGAACAGCGCCTGCGTTAAGCCATGGGCTTCCAGCTGAGCCTTAATGTCTTCCGGCTTGTGCTCATAAGCCCCCACATATTCGACCGCTTCAAAGCCATCAGCCGCCGCCGCCGCAAATCGCTCCATAAATGGCAATTCGCCATAGAGCATCGACAGGTTTGCAGAAAATCTTGGCATGTTGGCGTCCTTCAACGACTTAGGCAAGGGCTGGCCTCGCCGCCACGGCAAGCTTTTAGAGAGTTCAAAGCCGGACCCGACGCCGCCATTAGAAAAACCCTCATTGCTCAGAGCAGCGAATTCTTTCCGCGACGGACTGTAGGTCGACAAATGCGCCGTAGCGCTTCTGATGGAAAGATTGGCGGGCCACACTCGGTAAGATCACGTCTTGCGTGCTGGCCATTTGCGCCATTGCTTCGCTCAGCGCTTGATATGCACCAGCGGCAGTCGCGCCCAACATAGCGGAGCCGAGCAGCACAGGCTCAGGTGAACTGGTGACGGCCACAGGCACACCGACGCTATCGGCGAGAAGTTGGCGTACGAGCTTTGACTTACCAGCCCCGCCGCTAATGTAGATTGCTTCGACAGTGATACCGGACCCGGAGGACGCTTCAATGATCTGTCGTAGACCGTACCCAAGGCCCAAAAGTCCAGCAACATAGAGCGCCACAAGGCTCGCCTCTGTAGTGTCCATGCCGATGCCCGCAATGACCGCCTTCGCTAATGGGTTGGCATGGGGTGCCCTATTGCCTAAAAACTCAGGAACAACATGGAGGCCCTGCGCCAGCTGCGCAATGTCTGACGGTGTGGCTCCCGTGGCGTCGGCCAATTGTCCGAGATAGGCAGGCACGGACAGTCCTGCTGCAGTCGCCCTTTCACGCGCCGCAGCACCAAAAGGATGCAGAGTGACAAGATGGTCGAGCGCTGCACCGGCGGCAGATTGGCCACCTTCACTCAGCCATAAGCCCGGCACCATGGCGTCGTAATAAGGACCCCATACGCCGGAAACTGGCTTTGCCGTTTCAGTGGAGGCCATTGTGCAAGCCGAAGTCCCAAAGACATAGGCCATGCGCGAAATTATCGTCCCCGGCCCGCCTGCAGCGCCTAGCGTCCCAATGCCGCCGGCATGTGCGTCGATCAAAGCCGCGCCGACCGAAGTCCCCGCAACAAGGCCCAGTTCTGCACCCGCCTCTGCAGTCAGCCCGTTGCCCAATGGCGAACCGGGCGAGACAATGTCAGTGCCGATACGCGAAAAGCTTTCATCGGCGAGTGCACCCAAGCCAATGGCGCGGAAATAGCTCTCATCCCAACGCTGCTCGTGAGCCAAATAGGTCCACTTGCAGGTGACGGTGCAGGAAGACCGAGCAAGGCTTCCTGTTGCCTTCCAGGTCAGAAAATCGGGCAGATCGAAAAACTGCCAAGCACTCGCAAATACTTCCGGCTTGTTCTCCGCCAGCCACAGCAGTTTTGGCGTCTGCATTTCCGGAGAGATCCGCCCGCCAACGTAAGCCAGAACAGCATGATCACCGGCATTGATCCGCTCGGCCTGATCCAGCGCACGGTGGTCCATCCATACAATGATATCGCGGCTCGGATCGCTACTGTCACTGATTGAAAGTGGCTTCCCGCCTTCGCCCAACACTACCAAAGAGCACGTTGCGTCAAAGCCGATGCCATTGACATCGGCGGGAGCAACGCCTGCAAGGGCAACAGCCTCGCGGACCGTTTTGCAGACGGCCCGCCAAATATCGGCGCTTGAACTTTCCGCCCGTTCGCCGGGCTCTAAACAGAGTTTTATCGGATCAACCGCCGAGGCGAGCATTGTTCCTTGAGCATCGAACACCCCGGCGCGTGCGCTCGCGGTCCCAACGTCGACACCGATAAAATACTGTTTTTTCATGGCTTAAAGATCGTTGCGCTGCGGAAGAATGACGAGATCACGGATGGTAACACTGCGCTTACGCGTGAGCATAAAGACAACCGCGTCAGCGACCTCTTCTGGTTCCATCAGGTCACCTGCCGCCAAAGCGGCTTCCAGCTTTTCCTTTGGCCAGTCAGCAATCAGTGCTGTCCGCACCGGGCCGGGACACACTGCGCCGACGCGTATACCTGCCGGAGCCACCTGACGGCGCACCGTATGTACGAAAGCCTGCACGGCAAATTTGGAAGCGGTGTAAATCGGCTCCCATGCAACCGGGACAACGCCAGCAATCGAGCTGGTCATGATGATGTCGCCGGTTTTGCGCTCTGTCATATAGGGCAAGACGGCATGAACGGTGCGGAAGGCGGCATTGATATTCAGGTTCAACATCCGGTCCCAGTGGTCCGGATTGCCCTCGACAATTGGCCCGCCGATATAGGCGCCCGCATTGGCGTGGAAAATATCGAGCTTACCTGCACGATCAAGAATTGCGGGCAGCATGGTCGCAACACTGTCGGGCGAGAGGAGATCGACTTCGACGGCAAAAGCACCCTGCCCCAATTCTGCGCATGCCGAGGCCAGTGCAGCGGCATCGCGGTCAACCAAGGCGACCTGCGCTCCGGCCTCCGTAAGCGCCTTGGCACAGGCGAAACCGATTCCAGAGGCCGCCCCAGTAATCGCTGCAACTTGGCCCTTCAAAGACAGGCTCATTCGGTGGTCCTTTGTATGGTCGTAACGCAATCGAGCCACGCCTTAGCGTGGCCCGAGCAACTGTCATCTGCGCCAGCTTTAACGTGAAGTAAATGCCCGAAGTCGCGCAAAAAAGTCCCGAAGGATCGGATTGCGATCAACATAGGTCACATAGCGCAGCAAATGGCGGCCGCGATCTTCTGAGTAGGTAATATTGTCGGTCATAATCGGGGTATGCGCGATCACGCTTGGCGTCCAGCTTTCATCAAGCAACCAAGCCACAGCGGCCATGTCCCAAATCTCCTTAGCCCAACCGGTGTGGTTGTCCGAGTATTCTTTGAAACGCATCGACAAGAAGGCACCGATGTCGCCGCATGGCTCAACGTATTTCTCGATTTCAGGAACCGTGCTGTGGAGATGCGAAGTTACGCCCATGCAGGGAACGAGAACCAGCGGCACACCGCTGTCGTACAGCACCTGAACGCCACCAACGTCCTGCTTGAGATTGAACTCAACCTGATGCGGCCATTCAAACGCGTGCCCACCGAGCCACACAACAACTGTCCGATCGATAATATCCGGAGCCTTGAGCAGAGCCGAGGCCACGTTGCTGATCGCCCCGATGGCAACAACATACAGCGGATCTTCTGGTGTTGCAGAGCGGGCACGGGCAATCAAATCGTCGACCGCAGGAGCCTCGCGGGCAATTTTCTCGAAGCCGACATAGTCCGTAACGCCGCGATGAACCAAGCCCTCGGGATTGACATCCATACGCTTGAGGAGCTCAAGAATTTCCTGATAGCTCAGCTCCATTCCCTCGCCCGGACCTGAGGACCGATCATTGAAGAATGGCGCTGCGTAGACCGCTTCGAGGTTGATGCGCTCGGGCGACAGCAGAAGCTGCACAAGCGCAAACTGATCATCGATCTCGTTATAGGTATCGGTGTCCAACACCACGCGGAGTTTGCCGGCCCGAGGAGCGAGCAGCGCAAGACGCGCTTCGACAGAGAGCTGCGGCGCAGATTTTGCGGAAAGGGACATAGTTATTCCTTGCTACCGGTGGCTGCCACCGAGTTCGAAAAATACGGCTGGAAGAAAACGAGGATGATCATGGGAACCAGCGAAATAAACATCGCGCCGGCCATGATGGGACCAAAGGCGATGCCCCATGCGCTGCTGAATTGCGCGATAGACACAGCCGCAACCTTGTATTCGGTCGCTGGGGCAATCAGCAGCGGCCACAGATAGGCCTGCCACTGGAAGATGAACATGATGAGCCCGGCGCTGATCATGGCTGGGCCGGAAAGTGGCAGGTAGACGCGCCAGAAAACCTGGAACCACCCCATGCCGTCGACCATCGCCGCTTCGCGCAATTCTTTTGGAAGGCCAAGGAAGAACTGACGTAGCAGGAACACAGCAAGGCCATTGCCGAGACCTGGCAAGATGAGACCGAGGTAGCTGTTCTGCAGTTCTGCCCCCCGCATGATTTCATAGAGCGGCAGAGCAATTGCGTCGAACGGGATAAGGAAGCTGATGATCATGATCGTGAACACAAGATTCCGGCCCGGAAATTCGATCACTGACAGCGCAAATGCCGCCGTTGTGCAGACGACCAAGCCGCCCAAAACCGTCACGACGGCAACAAACAGCGAATTGAACAGTGCCTGACCAAATGTGCTCTGGAAGAGAGCAATAACGTGCTCGAACGTCCAGCGCGTGGGCAGGAAGGTCTCAATCGTAATCGGATTGAGGAACTTGAAAATGTCCGCTTCGGGACGGAAGGCACTGATAAAAATCCACCAGAGTGGCAGGAAAAAGATGATGCCTGTCGCAGCGATGACAGCGATATGCAGTACGGTTGTCGCCTTCAAGTTTTGCATCACTTCTCTCCCTTGTCGCTCATCATGCGGAACTGCAGCGCAACAATCGTGAGCATGAGCAGAATCAGCACGACGGTCGCGGCATAAGCACTGGCCTTGTCACCCGTCCCAAAAGCGCGCGTGTAAACTTCATGCATGATCAGATTGGTCGACCGCTGCGGACCGCCGCGCGTCAAAATCTGTACCGGCGCGAAAACGAGGAAATTAGATACGGTGTCTGCGACCAGCACGAACGTCAGCGGGCGCCGCAATTGTGGAACGGTTATCTTGGTGAACTGCTGCCACCAATTCATCCCGTCGATACGCGCCGCCTCGTAGAGCGACTTCGGGATGTCCTGCAACCCTGCCAGGAGAATAGTCATCCAATACCCGACCCCAATCCAGCTCGTCACCAGAATGATGCAAGCCAGCGCCTGTGATGGCGAGGTCAAGAACGGTTGCGGGCCAATCCCGAAGACGCCCAACAAAGCGTTAGCGAGCCCGTCAGGCCGGAGTGCAGCGGCCCAAACGACTGCCGAGACTGAAGCCGGGATCGCCACTGGTAGCAAAACCAGCGTGCGCCATAGCCCTGTGCCCGGCAGCTTATTGTTCAACAGAATTGCCAATCCGAGGGAAACGGCAATCTGCAACGGGTTCACAACGATGGAAAAGAATAGCGTCGTCCAGACCGAGGACTGGAAAACAGGATCCCCAAAAATATAGATATAGTTATCAAAACTGTAGGTCGTTGCCCGCGGAGCGAGCAACGATTCATGGACGGAAAGAAGCGCAGGCCAAATTCTCAGACAAATGACAGCCAGTAGTGCCGGAGCCAAAAAGGCCATGGCTATAGTTAGATTTCTGGTTTTAGACACGCGCTTCCCCCTAGTCGGTCTTACTGGATACGCGAGAGCGTCGAGGTCAGCTCACGCTGAGCATCTTCCAGCGTTGCCTTCACGTCAGCGCCGTTACGCAGATCGCCAAAGACGCGGTTCATGACTTCTTCAAATGCAACAAAGCCTGCAGAGAGCGGACGGCTCACAGCGGTATCGCGCAGTTCGTAGCCCATGATCTTCTGGGTATCATTGCCGTTGACTGGGAACTTTGGAGCGAACCACTCCGAGTAAATCTTGAAGGCTTCCAAGTTCACTGGCGGAATTGGGTTGGCCTCAACGGTCTTGAACGCACCCTGCGGATCAAGCGACATGAACTTGGCCAGCTTCATGGCTTCTTCTGGCTTTGACGAGTGCGGGCTAACTGCCAGCGCCCAAGAACCGGTTGGTGTCACAGCCTTACCACCAGCGTGGTAAGGAACTGGTGCAACGCCGAAGTTCAGGCCTTCCGTATTAGTGTAACCAGCGAGCTGCCATGGACCGCCGACGATGAAGGCCATTTCGCCTGAGGCGAACAGTGGCGGGACCTGGCCAGTGGGGATACCACGTGGCGAGATGCCGTCTTCAAACATCTTGGCGTAGAATGTCGCGCCTTCGATCCACTTGTCATTGGTAACGTCAGGGGTGAGGTTACCTTCCCCAGTCAAACCCGAGCCAGCACCGAGACCTTCAAAGATTGGCTGGAGCTGATAGTAGCGATCGATCTGCTCGAATGCGAAACCATACTTCGCACCAGCTTCCTGAGCCTTCTTGGCCTGCTCAAAAACCAGATCATAAGTCAGACGATCTGCCTGTTCCGAACTCGGATGGGCAATGCCAGCCTTATCGAGCAGGTCCTTGTTATAATACATGACCTGCGTAGAGGTCCAAAGCGGCAGCGTGTAGATCGTCCCGTCAACGCTGAGCGCATCAAGAGCGACTGGCGTGACCAAAGGTTCGATTTCCGAACGCAGATCTTCGAGCGACTTCAGGTAACCGCGCGAAACCATTGCGGCAACGCGTGGGCTATCGACCAGCAGCACGTCGATGCTGTCATCACCGCCCCCGATACGGGCTTCAATCGCCGCGTTCATGCTCTCGAACGGGATCGACTGATGCTCGACCGTAATGCCCGGATTGGCTTCTTCGAAGGCCGCAATAACCGGAGCGAGAACATCGTCGCGTTCAGCCGAAATAAGGGTCAATTTTACGTCTGCGGCAAGAACCGCACCCATGCTGACAGAGCTCAGGGCAGCCGCAAGCACAGCAGCACGAGCTGCTTTCTTCAAAATGATCAAGATTTCCTCCCACGGAAATGGCGAGTGTTTCTGCACCCGTGTGCAGAAACTTAGGAAGGAATGTCGCACCCTGTCAAGTACGACGAAGGATTGATCAGCGAGTCGTGCTGCGCAGCACCAATTGAGGGGTTATATCGATATGGCTCACGTCTACCGGACGGCCGTCGATTTTATCCATCAGGATACGGACCGCCTCTGCCGCCATCAGCGGCAGGTTCTGATCAACGCTGGTGAGTGCATGCAGAGTTGATTCTGCCAGAGCGGTATTGTCGTATCCGACGATACCAATATCGTCAGGAACAGCCTTGCCGAACTCCCCCTGGACAACTTCCATCGCTGCCAACGCCATCAGGTCGTTGGCGCAAAAGATTGCATCAGGAGGATTGGGCATGGCCATAAACTGACGCATGACCTGCTGCGTTACATCGCGGCGATCCTCGCCACTGGCACGCGCAGCAAGCGCTAAGCCGTGCTTGGCTAGACCATCCTGCACACCCCGGCCACGATCGACTGCCGAAGAGGTATCCTGTGGGCCTGACACGTAAGCGATACGTGAGAAGCCTTTTGCCACCAGCAAGTCAGCGACCATGACGCCGCCGGCATAGTTGTCACCCCCAACGGTAGTTACACTGCCCTCTCGTAGGTGGTGATTGACCAAAACAACCGGCCGTCCGCTCTGGTTGAGCTGTACCGCGAGTCGTGACGTGAGCTTAGAGGCAGGCAATAGAATGCCGTCGACTTGATAGGACAACAAGCGCTCAAGCAGCTCATCCATGCGTGAAGCATCACCGACGAGCAGAAGAATTCCGAGACCGCGCTGCTGCAAAGCAGTGGAGAGTAGCTCCAAAAGCTTCGCATAGAACGGATTGTTCAGATCAGAACAAACGACCCCAACCAGACCGCTGCGCCTCTTCGACAAAGAGCGAGCGATGGCGTTTGGCCGATAGCCCAGCATCTCTGCCGCTGCCATCACCTTCGCCCTTGTTTCAGCCGATACATATGCGTTTGGCGTAAAAGTCCGCGAAACAGCAGACCGAGAAACGCCTGCAAGCTTCGCCACATCCGCTGATGCAGGTTCTTTTTTCTTCATCCGGCCATATCGCCAGATTACGGCTTGACCGTCAATAACTCTCCACAATAGTCTGCACGCGGGTGCAGGAGGATATTGCATGAGTACGTTGACACTTCGCGGTGTGAAGAAATCCTATTCCGGGACGCAGGTTTTGCATTCCGTCGACTTGGATGTGGCGGAGGGCGAATTCGTCGTTCTTGTCGGCCCATCTGGATGCGGGAAATCGACACTTCTGCGAATGATTGCTGGCCTTGAAGATATCACCGAGGGTGACGTTCTGATTGACGGCAAGGTGGTCAACGCCGCTTCACCAAAAGAGCGAAATATCGCCATGGTGTTCCAGAACTACGCGCTTTATCCGCACATGAGCGTGCGTGAAAACATCGGCATCAACCTCAAAATCGCAGGTCTTTCAAAGGACGAGGTTGAAAAGCGCGTGCTCGACGCCGCAAAATTGCTCAATATCCAGCCCTACCTCGACCGTCGGCCGGGCCAGCTGTCTGGCGGCCAACGCCAACGCGTCGCCATGGGCCGCGCGATTGTGCGCAACCCAGCCGTGTTTCTGTTTGACGAGCCGCTGAGCAATCTTGACGCCAAGCTGCGCGTCCAAATGCGCTCCGAGATCAAGGCGCTGCAGACCAAGACGCCGCGCACATCCATCTACGTTACGCATGATCAGACCGAGGCCATGACGCTGGCTGATCGTGTGGTGATCATGAATTCGGGCCGCATCGAGCAAATCGGCTCAGCGATGGAAGTTTACTCCAAGCCCACCAATGTCTTTGTGGCGAGCTTCATCGGCTCGCCCGCCATGAATATTTTCGAAACCAGCATCACCGGCTCGTCGTTTGATCTTGGCGGAACACCGGTCTCTCTCGGCACCAAATCCGTAGCCGCCCAAACCGCGCTAATCGGGCTCCGTCCAGAACACATTCTCCTTGATGCCAATGGCCCGATCTCCGGCGAGGTCCAATTTGTTGAACCGATGGGCGCCCAAACGCAACTCAACGTGCGCGTTGGGTCCCGGGATCTCGTTGTCGTCTGCGCAGGTACAGCCATGCCCGTGCCCGGAGAAATTATCCGTCTCGCCGTCGATCCTGAGCTCATCCACGTCTTTGACGCACAGTCATCTCAGCGCATCTAATCAAGAGCCGGGTATCCATCCATGACCATGATTATCGGCCACCGTGGAGGTCGCAACCTCTGGCCTGAAAACAGCATCAGCGGATTTGTGAAAACACGTGACCTCGCGTTAGACGGCGTTGAGTTCGACGTGCACCTTACCAAAGCGGGTGAGTTGCTCGTCATCTACGATGCCACTCTAGAGCGCACAACCTCGGGTACAGGCCCGGTCGCCGACCTCCCACGAGGAGCGCACCAGACCACCCTTCTCAAAGGCACCGAAGAAGGAATTCCTCTCCTTAAGGACGTTCTCGCCCTCTTTGCCGACTCTGCCGGCGAGCTTCACATCGAGTTGAAAGACAACGTCAACGGCATCCCCTACCCGGGCCTCGTCGACGACATTTACGCCGAAGTTGAACGACACGGCCTATTGGGCCGTTCATTTCTGACAAGCTTTTCAGTGTCAGTTCTTGAAGAGCTCCGCGCAAAATACCCCCAAGCACGAACTCTTAACTCCATGCACGGCCCAAATGTGGACGCTGAGGGATTAATCCCAGCTATCGAAAAACGCCTGGCGGTCGCCGACGTCATCGCCATTCAAATTGACACCCTCAGGGATCATTGGTCCACGATCACCAGTCTTGTTCCGCTGGACAGGCTCGGCGCATGGGTCCCCAATAGCGAGGCAGATCTCAGCACCTGGCTGGATCGCGGCATCCGGCAGATTACCACTGATGAACCGGCGTTAGCACTACAAGCCCAAGCGAAAACATCGGCCTGACACGCCCTCAAAAGCAGAGACAGCAAGCCGCGCGCACCGCCCCCCGCACGACATAGTAATGAAGTGCTAGCGCGCGGCCAATGCCGCAAAACTGAGCGGATGGCAAAGTAAAGTCTCGCCCAGCTACGGGACAGACACGCGATTGAATGCGAAAACGATTATCTACTTTTGATCTGCTCCAACGAGGCTCAAAAGCTAAGGAGGCGAAACTGTTCGACGTCTGACGATGGGACAACCGTAGGCGCAGAATGCAACGAGCTAACACGCAACGTGTGCCGACAGAATTATACGCGTTCTTTTCACGCAGGTGACCGCCTTACCTTTGCCCACCCCGCAAACGTGGAAATGCTCGTATCAAAGCGTTGTAGCCAGTCACGCTGCGCAGGTATTTCAAGGCAGCCCATGGCGTTGATACCCTCTTCTTAAGCTCGCAAAAGGTATTTGAGCAGACCTTGGAGGGTGTTCACCCCTGCCCTCATTAGTTTGCCAGCATTAGTTCCCCAAAACTACAGACTAGAACCTGATTGGTAGTCACATCGAGATTTCGCCAAGCGCCCATCTGAGGGCCTAACAACGGGCAGTCTTCACTTTGATGAGCAAAGGCCGAAAGGACCTCGTTACGCACTCTCTATCCGGGTTGCCTAGCTCAACACACCGCCTAACGCAGAGCGATACTTTCGCTGCGCAGGCCGGCATAGGTAGCGGAAAGATTGTCCCTGAGCTGTCATCTCCAAGAATTTATGACTCCCAACCAAATACACGACCTCAGACACGATTGAATTGAAGTGTTGTTGGGTCTGAAGACGGTGCCTGAGTTCGGTTGCCTTGCGTCGCCCCCTCGGACGGCGTAACAAAACCTAGGTGAAGTCACGTTCGCGCCCGAGGCAAGCCTCCGTCCTTTCCGCTACAGACCATCAAAATCTCAAGCTCGCATGTTTCGACAGGCTCTAGGGTGACAGCATGGATATTGCTGCCTTCTCGGCGATCATTATGGTCGGAGAATTGGTATTGCCCGAGGTGATAAATGGCATCGCCGAGGCGTCCACCACACGCAACCCCTCGACGCCAAACACCTTGAGTGTCCCGTCAACGACGGCACTTGGGTCTGTCCTAACGCCCATCTTGGCCGTTCCAACAGGATGGAAGATTGTCGTCCCAATATCACCAGCGACTTGGGCCAATTCTGTGTCGCTTACCAAATGTGCACCAGGGCGATATTCTTCCGGCCGATACTTGGCCATAGCTGGTTGGGACATCACCTTACGGGCCCAACGAATGCTCTCCGCCGCCGTCTGTCGGTCGCCATCCGTTGCCAGATAGTTCGGCGCAATCTGTGGCGCTACCGCGGGGTCCTTAGATGTCACATGGACCGCACCCCGGCTCTCAGGACGCAAGTTGCAAACGCTCACGGTAATGGCGGGGAATTTGTGCATCGCGTCGCCAAATTTATCGAGCGACAACGGCTGAATATGAAACTGAATATTGGGCGTCTCGTGCCGCTCTGAAGAGCGTGTAAAAGCTCCCAATTGCGAGGGCGCCATGGTCAGTGCCCCACGACGACGGAACAGATACTCGGCTCCCATCATGCCGCGCCGGAATAGCGACTGATAGCGCATGTTCATGGTCGGCACATCATGAACCTTGTAGATCGGCCGAAGTTGCAAATGGTCCTGCAAATTCTGGCCCACCCCCGGCAAGTGCTGGACCACGTCAATGCCAAGACCTTGCAGACGTGCGCCATCACCAAGGCCAGACCGTTCTAGAATTGCCGGGCTAGCAACGGCACCAGACGACAGGACCACCTCGCGCCGCGCCCGGATGACTTCAGAACAGCCATTGCGCATCACCTGCACCCCAACAGCTTTGCCGTCGGCGACGATGACACGGTCCACCATTGTGCTTGTCAGCACAGTCAAATTGGGCCGCTTCAACGCTGGTTTGAGGAACCCGCGCGCCGAGCTCCAGCGCCGTCCAGTCTTCTGATTAACGTCAAAATACCCGCAGCCCTCATTGCTGCCCGTATTAAAATCGTCACTCTTGGGAATCCCAGCGCTTTCAGCCGCTTCGATAAATGTGTCGAGCACCTCCCAACGCAGGCGTGGCTGTTCCACACGCCATTCGCCACCAGCGCCATGTAGCGCCGAAGCGCCACGCCAATTGTCTTCATGCTTCTTGAATATGGGGAGCACATCATCCCAGCCCCACCCTTCGAGGCCCGCGTCTCGCCAGCGGTTATAGTCTGCCGCCTGGCCGCGCATATAGATCATTGCGTTGATTGCCGATGACCCACCCAAGACCTTGCCGCGCGGATAGGCCAGCTCACGCCCGTTGAGCCCGTCCGAAGGCTGTGTCCGGAACATCCAGTCCGCCCGTGGATTGCCAATGGCAAATAAATAGCCGACCGGAATATGGAACCAGATCCAATTATCCTTGCCACCTGCTTCAAGCAAAGCGACGGAGTATTTTCCGTTCTCAGACAAACGATTGGCCAACACGCATCCAGCCGAACCGCCACCACAAACGACGAAATCGAATTCCATAGAGCTCATCAGGCACTCCCTTTGGGCAAGGAAAATACTGCGCAGCCTGAGCCGCGGAAACAAATCGTTCTGAACATATGCTTTTCATAAATGGAGAAGATCAGACGCAGCCATGCGCCAAACCCGCGCCGGCTGCAAAGGTCCTGCGCATCAAGTCCTGTTGCCTTCCCTCCTTAGCGCAGTATGGTCATGTTTATATTCGGGCCTTGGACCACCTCGTGACCACTATAGACTTTCTGCGCCCCGGCCTCACCCGCCTCGACTGCCCCATGCCACGCTTCGCTTCGGTCAATGCCTATGTCATTGGGTCCCCCGGCCACCAATTGCTCATTGACACCGGCATGCCAGGTCTAGCCACGGAGGCAGTCTGGAAAGATGCAGAAAATCAGGGGCTTGTTTCTGGAGTTACCGATCTGGTCTGCACCCATATGCACCGCGACCACACAGGTCAGGCGCCGCGCCTCTTGGCACTCCACCAAGCAAAGCTGCGCATGTCACCGGCGGAACACAGCCACATCACTTGGGCCAGCTCCGCTGAGGAAAGCCGCCGGCAGTCCGCCACGCAGCGTTTCCTCCACATGGCGGGCGTCAACCCCGAACACGCCCAAAAATCCCGACCCATCGACTATTCAATGCTGGCCCCCTTCCCGCCTGATTATGCCCCCCTCGCAGATGGTGATCACCTCGCAGCAGGAGGCATCAACTGGGAGGTGATCATTGGCGGCGGTCATTCCAGCGCTGGCGTCTGTCTCCTCTCCGAAGACGAAACGCTCTTCGCGAGCGGAGACCAAATTCTCTCAGGCGCGGGTCCGCATGTGTCGGTCTGGAGCGAAACACCCGATGCCGATCCACTCGGGGACTATTTCGCTTATCTCGATCGCTTAGCATTCATCCCCGAGACGACGCTGGTATTGCCGGGGCATGGCAAGCCCTTCGCCAATCTGTCCGCTCAGGTCACGAAAATCGCTGCGGCGCATCACCGCCGACTTGATGCCATTATGGCGAGCGCCAACAAGGCGATGACTGTGCAATCCCTTTCAGAGTTTGCCTTCTCCGCACGTGCCGCTCAACGGTTCGGAGATCTTCTTCCCGGCATGGTCATGAGCCTCGCCAACTATCTTTGGCACCGCGAAAAACTCATCCGTACCGTTACCGATGATGGTGTCGCGCTCTTTGAGAAGGCCTAATTTAGAACGCGGATCGGAGCGTCCTTAAGAAACGCTGCGATATTCTCAACTGCATCGCCAAAATAGGCGGCAAAGTTCTGGTCGGTAACATAGCCCAAATGAGGCGTCGCCAACACTCGGTCAAAGGCAAACAGCGGGTTGTCGGCCTGCGTCGGCTCCGTAGCAAAGACGTCCAGCCCTACCCCGCCAAGTCGGTTGCTCTGCAAGGCCGAGATCAACGCGGCCTCGTCAATGAGGCCAGCACGCGAGGTATTCACTAAGAGCGCGTGTGGTTTCATCGCCGCGAGTAGATCGGCATTGACCAGACCTAGACTTGCCGCATTCAAGGTCGCATGGAGCGAAACAACATCACTCTGCTCGAATAGGGAGATTAGGCTTTCAGCACGGATTACCCCCGCTGCTGCTGCTCGCTCATCATTCAGCCGCGGCGACCAAGCCATGACGTTCATGCTAAATGCAGTTCCAACCAAGGCCACAGCCGTTCCAACGCGGCCTAGTCCCACAAGGCCTAAGACCCGCCCCTTCAGGCCCAGCCCTAAGCTGGACTGCCAAGCGCCAGCTTTAATGCCATTGGCTTCGGGCACGATGTTGCGTGCAAGTGCCAAGATCAGGGCCCAAGCGAGTTCGGCCGTCGGAGCTCCGGCATTGCCGGTACCACAAACAACAATGTTTCGCGCCCGGGCCGCCGCCATATCGATTGCTGCATTGCCCATGCCGGTGGTCACCAACAGTTTGAGCCGTGGCAACGCTGCCAAAACCTCACTATCAAACAGCGTCCGCTCACGATTGGCGACCACAATATCCGCAGCCGCCAACCGCGCAATCAACGCCTCTTTGCTCGCCAGATAACGCGTCTCAAACACCACATCGACGCTACCTTCCAACACCGACCAGTCCGCGCACTGCGCGGCAACTGATTGATAGTCGTCAAGCACGACGCAGTTGAAACGCTCATCTGCCATGTTCAATCCTAACTTGCCGCCTTGGCTTTGCCAAACGCCCCCGCAGCACGAAACGCCGCCACCTGCTCGGTTGAATAACCGAACTCGGCGAGCACTTCATCAATATCTCCACCCAATGCGGGTGGCGCGGTCACTGCACTGATGTCGACATCGGAGAACAAGAACGGCGAGGCCACTGAACCAATCACATGCTCGCCGACCTGCAAGTCAAGTCGCGCCCCAACAGCGGCCAATTGCGGATGGTCTGCTGCTTCGCCAATCGTGTTGACCTTGGTCGCCACCACCTTGGCCTCTTCGAGAATGGCCAGCAACTCAACACAGCTCTTGGTTTCGGTGATCGCCGAAACCGCTGCCACCAGTGCTACACGATTGCTTCGGCGGTCGAACACCCCGGCGAATTCCGGTCCACCCAGTTCATCTGGGCCAAGAGCCGCAACCAGCCGCTGCCACATGTCATTGGTAGAAGCGATGATAACCACTTCGCCATCGCGGGCCGGAAAGGCTTGGTTCGGCACAGACAGATGGTTAGCTGTGCCCATGGGCTTATGCATTGCCCCATCCATCCAGTACTCGGTGTAAAAATAGCTCATCAGATGGGCTGAGCTCAGGAGCAGGGAAGATTCAACGCGCTGCCCGACACCGGTTTTGACCCGGTGGAATAGCGCGGCCAGAATACCTGAAACGATAGCCAGCGAACCGTGGAGATCCACAATGGCCGAACCGCATCTTACCGGCGAGCGGTCTTCTTCACCCGTAATGCTGATCAGGCCACTATGTGCTTGTAGCGCGAGGTCATTCGCACCCGCTTTAGCCAGCGGCCCCGTGGTGCCAAAGGCTGAAAACTCCGCAAAAATCAGTCGAGGATTGATCGCTTTTAGATCTTCGTAGCCCAAACCCAGCCGTTCCATCACGCCGGGGCGGTAGTTGTGCACCACCACATCGCAATCCTTGGCGAGCCGCCGAGCGATCTCTTTGCCCTCATCAGTGCGCAGATCGATTTCCAGGCTGCGCTTATTGCGGTTCAACGCCAAGAAAGACGGGCTGACCCCGCCAAACTTTTCCAGACGCTCCTTCGTAACGCCGTAGTAGCGCGCCTCATCCCCGCCAGGCGGCTCAATTTTGAGAACATCCGCGCCCATATCGCCGAGCACTTGAGTGGCCGCAGGCCCCGCAAACACACGCGAGAAATCCAGAACCCGAATACCATCAAGAACATTTCCAGACATGAAGCACTCCCCAGAACCAAGCACGGCTATTGCCGCTTGAACTTGGTCAGAGTGCTAACACCCCGCTACTACCCCGATAATCACCGAATGCTGACTAGATTTATTGCAGAAAATGAAAAGGTCAGATGGACACGGTCTGGAAATGCTTCGCGAGAAAATCGATAAACACCCGCGCTTTGACCGGCAAATGTTTCGTAGGCGAATAGACCGCGTAGACGGCATTCTCAAATGAGGTGAAACTGATACGGTAATCTGGCAGCACGCGCACCAATTGCCCAGAGGCCAATTCCTGAGCAACTGCCCAGTCTGGCATCAGGGACAAGCCAAGGCCTTGCATCATCGCGACGTGCAAAGCAGGCCCATTGTTAGTCCGCAAGGACCCCTGCACCGCCACTTCGGTCAGCGCCCCATCTTCGGCCAGAAAACGCCAGGTCACCCCGCCCAGATTAATGCGATATGTCAGGCAATTATGCGCCAGTAAATCGTCCGGGGTTTTAATTTTCGGCCGGGCGGCCAGATAGTCCGGTGTCGCACACAAAATGCGTTCACTGGTCACCAGCTTCCTTGCAATCAACGAGCTGTCGGCAAGCGTGCCGATACGAATATCGACATCGATGTTATTCTCAACAATGTCGATATCCTCATTCGAGAGCGTAAAGTCGACACTGATTTCCGGGTATTGCTGCAAAAACGTTGGTAGCGCGGGTGCAATATATTGCAATCCGACCAGCAGCCGGGAATGCACATGCAGCACGCCTTGTGGCCTCACATGTTCTTGCGTGACCTCAATTTGCGTTTCGCGTACGTCGTTGAGAATACGCTCGGCACGCTGGTAGAAAATCGTACCCATGTCACTGAGTGAGAGCTTTCGACTGGTCCGATTGAGCAGCCGCACCCCCATGCGGTCTTCAAGCGCATTAATGTACCGCGAGACTGAAGCAGGTGAGAGGCCGAACCGACGACCTGCGGCAGAAAAATTCCCCGCTTGGACCACGGTGACAAACAATTCCATATCCCGGAGGCTGGGCAAGTCTTCAATGCGACGGCGTTCGCTCTGCACACCCGACTGTGCTGCCAGCTTACTCATTCCTCATCCCCCAATCTCGCCGAGCCCCTTTGGGAGCCTGCGCTCTTTAGAGCGTCTTCGGCAGCTGCTAATGCATCTAGCATATCAGTTTACACGTTTAATCACAGAGACTTTGGAGAACTCCTCCCCTAAACCCTCAGCTGTTTGAAGCATCTCAATTTGCCACTTTGTCGAAAGCGCATCAGCTTATGGCAAAACAACTTTGCAGATTATGCAAAATTGCACGCACAAGAAAAGGATTAAATGCGAGAGAGAAAATAGGCTTTCCTAGGGACCTCTATGACCGACATCCTTTATGCCGATAGTGCCATCGCATTGTCACCGGCAGTTAAATTTGATCGCCGGGAGAACATCGCGCTTATTTACATCGACAACCCCCCGGTGAACGCGAGCTCAGTTGCCGTGCGCCAGGGGCTCATGGCAGCCTTTGACACCATTTCAGCAGATGCAAGCATTAGTGGTGTTGTCATCGTCGGTGCAGGCAAGAGCTTCATCGCGGGCTCAGATATCAAAGAGTTCGGCAAGGCCCTGCCGCCGCCAGAACTGCCTGCAGTTCTTACTGCAATCGAAGCTTGTCATGCCCCTGTCATTGCCGCCATTCATGGCTCAGCGCTGGGTGGTGGTTACGAGCTAGCTTTGGCTTGCGATTGGCGCATTGCGGTTCCCGATGCTGTTGTGGGCCTTCCAGAAGTTAGCCTTGGCATGATCCCTGGCGCAGGTGGAACTCAGCGCCTTCCCCGCCTTATCGGCATTCCGCAGGCCATTGATATAGTAACCTCCTCTCGACGCGTTAATGGTGTTGAAGCTGCCCAATTGGGTATGGTCGATGCTATCGCATCTAACGATCTTGTGGCCGATGCCATTGCTTTCCTTTCGGGTAAACCCAAACGGCTCAGCGCTCAGCTCGTGGCCCCGCCTGCGTCTGCAGAAGCGATTGAATCTGCGACCAATACCGCACTCGCTAAAGGTAAAGGAAGAGAATGCGTAACAGAAGCTATACGTTCTGTACGCCTCGTCGAAACCACGCCGGTGGCCGAGGCGCTGGAGATTGAACGTGCCATCTTCCAGCGCTTGCGCACCGGCGAGGAAGCGTCAGCTTTACGTTACAATTTCTTTGGTGAACGCGCCGCTGCAAAACCACCAGTTACCGCCACAGCACTGAAGCCAAATGTCGTCGGCGTCGTTGGCGCTGGCACCATGGGTGCAGGTATAGCTCAGGTACTGCTCACCGCAGGTCTCAACACCGTCCTCGTCGACAGCAATGCCGAAGTAACCGCCCGCGCAATCGCCTCGATTACCAAGGGACTGTCCGAGGTCGAAAAGCTCGGCAAGCTCAATGGCGACACCGCCGAAACCCGCTTGGCCTTGCTTACCACATCCAACGACCTCTCGGCCCTCGCCGAAACAGATCTCGTCATCGAAGCCGTTTTTGAAGACCTCGCTGTCAAGACCAATGTGATCGCTAAGCTCGGCCAACTCATGCGCCCAGATGCCATTCTGGCGACGAACACCAGCTATCTCGACATCGAAGTCTTGGCTGCCGCTAGCGGGCGCACGGATCGCTTTTTCGGCCTACACTTCTTCGCTCCAGTTCCCCGCATGAAACTGCTCGAAGTCGTCCAATGCGCAGCGACAACCGACACGACGCTGGCCACCGGCTTTGCCCTTGCTAAGGCCATTGGTAAGCTGCCGGTGCTCGCACGCCCCTGTGAGGGCTTTATTGGCAACCGCATCTACGCCAAGTACCGCGCCCAGTGCGAATACGCCCTCGATGATGGCGCCCTCCCTAAAGCCATTGACGCAGCAGCGACAAAGCTTGGTTTCGCTATGGGCCTATTTGCCGTTTCCGACATATCGGGGCTCGACATCGCTTGGCGGCTGCGCCAGAGCAAAGCCGCGACCCGCGATCCTCAAACTCGCTATGTCACCCTCCCCGACGCCTTATGCGAACTTGGCCGTCTTGGTCGTAAAACCAATGCTGGCTGGTATGACTATGATGACAACGGCAAGCCAGTGCCATCGCCCATCGTCAGCGCACTGGTTACCGCCAATGCAGCCCAGCGCAACACCACAGCACCCGATGCCAATGCAATAAGCGCCGCCATTCTCGGCGCCATCGTCAACGAAGCGGCACTGATCTTTGCTGAAGGCATTTCCCGCTCCGCGAGCGACATCGATGTTGTCCTCACGAATGGGTATGGTTTCTCGAAAAACAAGGGTGGCCCGCTGTTCCAAGCCTCCCGCATGAGCCAAGCCCAGGTCGAAGCCATGGTCGACTTGGCAGCCGCAAATACCGGTTTCGGCTTCGTGCGTGGCGACACCGCCGCTCTACTGTCCAGCATTCGTCAAAGCTAAACCAAGAAGGCCCCACGTTAGTGGGGCCTTCTAATTTTTATCCAAACAGCGTTGCGCTTAGCGCCGCCTCGCCAGTGCATCCATAAGCGGCGGGATGGTTGTTGTGCAGGTGTGAATGGCAATAGCGGCCGTCAGCTGCAGCACATCGGCGATTTCCTCTGGTGTGGCCCCGTGCTGCAACGCCAACCCAATGTGTCGCTCCAATCCCTTCGGCTCGGGACAGACGGGCGACGCACAGATGGCAATGCGGACAAATTCCTTTACCTTCCGCTGCAGTGGCCCATCCCGATAAGGGATCTCAGCATATTTAAGATAGGCATCCATAAAGTCAGGAGCATAGCGGAAGAGCGCGTCGCCTCCTTCCGGCCAATAGCCGACTAGTGCCACAAAGGAAGCTTTTCTGTCCTCCTGCGCCGCGCTCAATGTGATCTGATCGACCAGGCCCGCTAATGCCAACTGACGAACCAAAGCCCCCATCCCCGCCTCCATCGTCATATGGGAAGAGAGGGTAGTCAGCTGGATCACTTCTAAGACTTCCCCCTCAGTCGCGCCCTTCTCAATAGCCATTTCAATGTGCCGAGCTGCCCCGGTGGCATAAAGATGGCTCACTGCACCATCAGCAGCGATATAGATAAACTCGCAGACCTTTGACTCAATCCGCCCCGTAGCAGCCGGCGCATGCTGAAATTGCAAATAGGCACTGAGGTAGTCAGGTGCTGCACTGAGCAAACCATCATGAAACCTATGCCAATATCCACGCAGCGCGATGACGTCAGCTTTCAGCTTCTCCCGTGAGACAGTATCCATCGTCATCCCCTCATTCTTCTTCACTTGGCCGCGTCAGCAGCGAACAAAAAAAAGGGGTGAGGTCGGAGCGATGAAGCTCCCAACCCCACCCCAAGTTTCAGCGGCCGATCATTGATTATCTTCGACAGCAACCTCGTTAGAAACTTTGCGGATGCCCTTTTGCAGCATCGGCAAACCAGCGGTCGCTACCAGCGTCACCACGCTCAAAATGATAAAGCTGGCGGAAACTGGGGTGGATACGAACACATCGAACGACCCGCGTGACAACAAGAGCGCGCGGCGCATATTCTCTTCGATCATCGGCCCAAGGATAAAGCCCAACAACAGTGGGGCTGCTGGATAGCGTCCAAGGATCATGAACACGCCGACGACGCCAAAACCGATCACCAAGAAAATGTCGAAAACATTGTTCCGGATCGAGAAGACGCCAACGCAGATGAAGAACAGCATGGCCACATAGAGCGCGTCGTATGGGATCTTTAAGATCCGAACAAACACGCCGATGAACGGAAGATTGAGGATCAGCAAGATCACATTGCCAATCCAAAAGCTGGCAATAAGTCCCCAAAACAATTCTGGATGCTGATTGACCAGCCCCGGCCCCGGCGAAATGCCATGGATCATCAATGCACCGAGCATCACCGCCATGATTGCGTCGCCAGGAATACCGAGGCTCAAAGTCGGAATAAACGCCGATTGAACCGCTGCATTGTTGGCCGCCTCTGGCGACGAAATCCCTGCCATGGCTCCTTTGCCAAAGATTTGGGGTGTCTTCGACACCCGCTTTTCCGTGGCATAGGCTATGAACGACGCAATGGTTGCCCCGGTCCCTGGCAGAATACCCAATACCGTGCCGATCAATGTGCCACGGACAGTCGGCATCGTGCTTTCTTTGACGTCCTGCTTGGTTGGTATCAGAGAGCGCAGTGTCACCGAGTGCACCTTGAACGGGCTACCGTCACTGCGCATCAGATTGACCAAAATCTCCGCCACGCCGAAGAGACCCATGGCGATCGCCACAATGCTCAGACCATCGGAAAGCTCATTGCGGCCAAATTGGAAGCGCTGCACCCCGGTGTTCATATCCATGCCCACAGTGCCGAGCACCACGCCCGCCGCCACCATGGCCAGCCCCTTAAGCATTGAACCACCCGAAAGGGTCGATGCCGCAATCAACCCGAACACCATGATGGCCGTGTATTCGGGAGCGCCAAAAGCAAGTGCCACATCGGCCAGCATTGGCCCCATCAGCATCAACACCAAAATGGCAAAAGACCCACCGACGAAGGAAGACAGCGTAGTTACTGCCAGCGCCACACCAGCGCGGCCATTGCGAGCCAACGGATAACCATCCAAACAGGTAATAGCATTGGTCGCTGTGCCGGGAATATTGAGCAGAATGGAAGCAATCGAACCACCATACTGCGCCCCATAAAACACCCCGGCCAACATGATGATGGCGGTCGTCGGTTCCATGTAAAAGGTCAGAGGCAGCAGCATTGATATTGTCGATAGCGCCCCGATCCCAGGCAGCAAGCCGACAATCGTACCCAAGGCCACACCGACAAAGCAGAACACCAAATTGTTCCACTCAAAGGCTGTCGCGAATCCGAGCTGAATAGCTGAAAAATAGTCCATGATGAGTCCTCTCCCAGACTACCAGGGGAACGCGCGCAAAGGCATGCCAAGCCCGTAAACGAACAGCGCCACGGCCATAATGGGCAACAAAATCACGGTGATCGCGATGCGTTTCGGATTGGGCTTCGGGTAAGCAAAGGCCGACAGCAGTGCCATTACCACTGTAGAAATCACTAGCCCGGCGGGACGAAGTAGCAGGGCCCAGGCCAACAGTCCGGCAAAAATGAAAACCGCAGGCCGGAGATTTTTCAATCCCTCATCTCTTGCCTGGCCAGAGTCCGGCGTTTTCCAAGCAATTAATCCGCCGAAAAACGCGAGCACGAAACCGGCAACAACGGGAAAGAACCCCGGCCCCATCTTGCCGACAGTGCCAAATGGGTATGACTGTGCTTGTGCCGCAACGGCCAAGCCGATGGTGAGTATGACCAGCCCACCGATCCGATCGGACCAAGGGGACACTGTATTTGCGCTCACGCCGCACCTCCCAGACTGCCCGCCAGTTGCGGCGAGCCTTATTGGCGCCAGTTCTGACGCATCTCCGTTTGCAGCACTTCTACAAATCTGAGGGAACCGGCGATCCTCACACACGATCTATTCAGCATTTGCAAAGTCCTCTCCAAGACTCGACAAGCCTGCTATCTCCTTGTTCATAAATAGATTTAGACTACAATTCATTTACGTGATTTCGCACCCAAAGCAGTCCGAAAACGCTTCCGATGCGGATCGAGGTCCCAATCAGCACGCCCATAGCCAAAGCCGGCGAGGGAAACACTGTTGCGAACAGACCGATGCAGAATCCGGTGCCGATCTGCATAAAGCCATGGAGCGCTGAAGCTGCGCCGGCCCGTTCAGGATGCGTTGCAAACGCCGCCGTCATCACCGCGGGTGCGGCATGAGCGTAGCCAAAAGCATCGAGCGCCACAGGTAACATCACCGTCCAAAAGTTGGGTGGGACAATGACTGTGCCCAAAATCAATGTCAGGGCAGCGACCAGCACAGTACATGCGCCCCAGGGAACCAGAACTTCAGCCGGGAACCGTTTCAACAGCTGCCGGGCGCACAACGACCCAGCATGTACACGCCGGACTGCAAAAACATACCGACGCCGAACACTTGTGGAGACACGCCAATCTCAATGATCAGGAGGAAAGGCAGTATGCTTGCCTGGCCATAGATCGCCCCGGCACAGCCCGCTGTGCAAAGCGCAGGCCACATAAATTCCTTGCTTCGTACCAAGACCCCCATCGACTGGGCCATGGCTACGGGCCTGATCCGCGACAGGTCAATCGTCACTGTTTCTGGGATCAGCGTCGCCGCGATCACGAGAGCCACCACTCCATGGATGACCATGGTCACGAACGGCAATTGCGCCCCACCGAAAAGCAGCAAAACACTTCCCAGTGCAGGCGCAAACGCTGGCCCCGCGGCAATAATGATCGCCATCAAGTTGAGAATGCGGGATGACGCTTGTCCGGTAAACAAGTCGCGCACCAAGGCGCGGGAGATCACCAGTCCCGCCGCGGCCCCGGCCCCTTGCACAGCCCGATAACCAATTAGCCACTCCATGCTGGGCGCAAGTAAGCACCCAATCGAGCCGATCAGATAGAGGCCGAAGAAACCAAGGGCAACACTGCGTCTCCCCAAACCATCGGCGAGTAGTCCGCAGACCAACTGGCCCAACGCCAAACCGACATAGAATATGGAAATAGTTAGCTTGCCAGCAACGTCACTCGCTTCAAAGCCGGCTACAATGCTGGGCAGCGCAGGGGTATATATTGCAACAGAGAGTGGGCCAAGCGCGACCATTATCGCACCGCCCCACCCCAATTGTCGTTCGGTAATGCTCACGCTAGACATGGCAAACGCTGCACCACCGAACAGTCATTACCCGGCGACAACCATAGCTGTGCCCACGGTCAGCTTTTTGGCAACTTCGTTTTCGCACCATACGTCGAGCGTGTAGACGTTCTTGCCCTCGGCATTGACCACAACCGTGTTTACCTTGGCGCAGGCAATCACTGTGTCGTTCTCATAAATAGGAGCGATGTACTTGGTCGACAGACGGCTGCGGCAGGCAAACTGCGGGCCGAACACATCGACCAACAGGCCTTGGATCCAGTTAGTCGAAATCATGCCATCGGCGATAATGCCAGGCAGACCCTGTGACTTTGCATAATTATCATCATCATGGATCGTTGGTGGCTGAGTATGCACGCGACCATCGTCAGCGCCTATGGTTGGCTGACCATCAACATACCAGCGCATTCGTTCACGTGTCATGGCCCGAGGGCGAGTACGAAATTCAGTACCGGCTTCAAGAGAAAGCGACATCGGTATAATCCTTAAGCAGCGGCGTCAGACTTCTGGGCATAAGCGAGGATCACTTGGTCGCGATAGCGCACCAGCAGCTCGCCGGTTTCGACATTGCTCAATTCCATCTCAAGCAGCACATACTCACGGCCCTTCTTGAGAAAGCGCTCCTTGATGCGACCAATAACGCTGAGCTTGTCGCCCACACGCGCCGGCGCAAAAACCTCCGCATCATACTCGTAGTGAATTCGGGCCGTCGGTCCGGTCCCAGCCGGACACGCCGCATTGTAAAGACGTAGCTTATCGAGATGGATAAGCGTCGGCGGCATGATCAGCCCATCGGCCCCCTGAAAGCACTCATGGTGCATTTCTACGATGTGCGAGTATTCACGGATCACGAAGGAGCTCAGCGTGTATTCGACTGGGCCGAGCACATCGCCAACGTCCAGATCGGTAACATAACGACCGGTAGCCATTTGAACCTCTGTTGGGTTTAAGGTGTTGGAAGAGCAGCACCCTAGGCGGGTGCCCATGAAAAGACGTCAGTGATGACATCGAGTTTGGTTTGGTAAGCGGCCCATACCTGAGCCAAGTTTTCCGCGAACCAGTCTTGGGTCCACCCACCAGAACTGCGCACATCGCGGACCGCTCGCGGCTGGCTGTAAAGATACAGCTCATTGCCACGCGCACCGACAATTTGCCCGTTGAGCTGATGTGCAGCGTCGCTTCCGAGAAAGCCGATAACGGGAGCCATGTTCTCTGGCATTGATGCCAGACGTGCGAGGCGCAGTTTTTCCGCTGCTTCCGGCGTCAACAGATGCTTACGCGCATTGTCGGTCAGCTCGGTCATGCGGCTGGTGCTCGATGGCGCGATGCAGTTAGAGCGAATGCCCAGCGGCCCAAGGTCACGTGCCAAAGCGCTGGATAGCCCAACAATGCCAAGCTTGGCCGAAGCATAATTGACTTGCTGCGTGCTCCCGATCAGCCCACTCGCCGAGGTCAGATGCACGTAGGACCCACTCCCCTGTTTGACGAATTGCTGGGAAGCAGCGTGGCTGAGATAGACAGCACCCAACAGATTGGTGGCAAACACGGCCTGCCAATTGCTGAGCGTCATTTCTTCAAAAGGCGCCATCCGGATGATACCGGCATTGTTGATGACGATGTCTAACTGGCCGAATTCATCCATAGCCTGTTCGACAATCGCCGGACCGCTCGTACGGTCAGTAACACTCATCGTGTTGGCAACGGCCTGCCCGCCCTTGGCACGAATAGCCTCTACCACCACATCGACTGCGTTGACCCCGGCCTGATCGCCCGCCAGCGTCACCCCAAGATCATTGACGATCACCCGAGCCCCTTGCGTGGCCATATGCTCGCAAACGGCCCGGCCAATACCGCCGCCACCGCCGGTCACAACAACAACTTTACCGGCGAGTGTCGAGTTCAAGGTGCTCATTGTTGCCTCCCATTCCCCAAGCGGGGCAAATCATCAGCCCAATCAGCGACCTGCGCCGCCAGGGCCGCTTCCGACCAAGGCCCATCGCTATGGCCGATCCGAACCGGCCGTGGCTGACAAAACAGCTGCAAACGATCCGCTTCGATCAGCGCCATCTGTCCGGAAATCGCTCTGCCCGCCGGGCCGCAGAGATGTTTCAGGAAAGCCACAAAAGCGTCCATATCCGCTGGATTGGGCGAAACCGCTACGACATTACTGGCGACACGCTCCCGCATATCCAGTGCTGTGCCACGCGACAGTCCTGCCGCAGCATAGGCGGCAATCATACTGGCCCCTTGCCCCGTAGCACCGGGCAATGCCCTAGCATCCACCACGTGAACAATTGCCCCGCCACCAGCACTTGCCATCATCTGGAAAACGCGCTGCGACAGGGCAAACCGCTGATCGGTCTCTGTCTCTTGCTGCGCACACCAGATATCCAAATCGAGCTGGTCAAAGCGTGCCACGGAATAATCCTGCGGCAGCAGCACTACTGCGTCCGGCACCCAGCCGTCGGGAAAATCCAGAGCCGCACCATCGCCCGTGGCAATCAGAATATCTGCGCCAGCCTGTTTCAAACAGTCAGCAACGATGGACCACGGCCCTGCAGGGACCGCTCCAAGAACAATTCGCAATGTGGGGGACATAATCTTCTGCCAGTTGGGCGAGGGTTTTACCAAAACCCTCGCCGGGAGATGACGCGTTTAGTCGATCTTCAGACCGGTATCGGCCAAAGCCTGCCAGTCGGCAATATCCGCACCCAAGGTGACATCGGCGTCATAGGGGCTCGAACCAGTAGGGGTCATCCCAACAGCGAACAGACGCTCGGTGATGATTGGGTCAGCCACAGCCGACGCAATCGCGCCGCTCAGCTTTTCAACGACATCATCCGGCGTTGCCTTCGGCACAAATGCACCAACCCAAATAGTCACGGTACTGTCGGGATAACCCGCCTCGGCAATGGTCGGCACATCAGGCAAATCAGCCCAACGCTCGGGCGACGTGACTGCCAATGCCTTTAGCTTGCCTTCCTTGATCAACGAGGTGGCGGTCAGGGTATCGAACACCAGCTGCACTTCATTGGCCATCAGGCCAACTTGCGATGGGCCACCACCAGCGTATGGAATGTGGACCATTTCCGTTCCAGTGGCCTCTTGGAAGCGTTCGCCGATCAGATGGCCAGAGCCGCCCAGACCAGCCGAACCCATGTTCAACACGCCCGGATTGGCCTTGGCATATTCAACCAGTTCTTCAACCGAGTTCACGGGCAAGCTTGGGTTCACCACCAGCACGAATGGCCCACCGGCCACAATCGACACCGCACGCAGATCATCTGTCGTGTTATACGGTAGGTTTTGGTTAAACGCGGCGTGAATGCCAATCGCCGAAGTATGGAACAGAACAGTTTGTGCATCCGGATCGGATTTCGCAACAAATTCAGTCCCGATCACGCCCGACGCGCCCGGCTTATTCTCAACCACAAAAGGCTGACCGAGCTGTTCGCTCAGCGACTGTCCAACCAGACGCGCTGCCGCATCGGTTGAACCACCCGGATTGTAAGGAACAACGAGAGTAACGGGGCGCTGCGGATAAGACGCAGCATCCTGCGCCATTGCGCCACCAGCCAGCACTAGGCTCGCGGCCATTACGCACGCCGAAATACGGAAAGACATTTTTTCTCCTCTTGAAATGTCTTGTTACATTTCCCCTGAACCTATTGGCTCTTAACGGGAACCCTCAACGCCCAAAAACCTGCAAACATCTTCATAAATTTTGCAAAGATGTGGGCACGGCCGCGCTGGGGAAAACAAATGGGAGCCTTCGATCTGGGAAGCGGAAGAGGCTCCCACTTCCGGCTTATTGCACCGGAATATCGGCCTTCTCGATCACATCCGCCCACTTGGCGCGATCCGTGGTGATCTTGGTATTGAGTTCATCTGGCGCCATCCGTACCAGTGTGATGCCGAGATCGTTGAGGCGCTTTTCCAACTCTGGTGAGTTCACAGCCGCGGTATGGGCTTCGCGCAGACGGTCAACAACGTCAGTTGGTGTTGCTGTCGGCACAACGAAATAGTTCACCGCCGTAGCCGAGAACCCCGGTACTGCATCGGCAATTGGCGTGATTTCCGGGACCAGTGGGTCAGCGGCAAGGCTAGAAACGCCCAGAGCGCGCAGCTCCCCAGTCCGCACATAGGCGAGCATGGACGTCATCGAGTCGATTGACCAATCGACGCGACCGGCAATTACGTCAGGCAGCGATTCACCCGTGCCCTTATAAGGGATGTGTTCAACGTCGATCTCGTTCATCAGTTTGAACAGTTCCGACGCCATATGAGCGCTCGAGCCAACACCGGGGCTGGCATAAGTCATGTCGCCCGGCGCGGCCTTGGCAGCAGCGACCACATCTTCAACCGACTGGAATGGCGAATCCGCAGGCACCACCAGT
Source organism: Devosia sp. MC532 (assembly GCF_016461625.1). NCBI lineage: Bacteria > Pseudomonadati > Pseudomonadota > Alphaproteobacteria > Hyphomicrobiales > Devosiaceae > Devosia > Devosia sp. MC532. Next base: position 90,494 of record NZ_JAEMNZ010000005.1, read on the forward strand.
AGGTTCGGCGAGTCAAAAATGGTACCAAGAACCTGGAAAGCGGTATCCGGATCGTATGGCAGGTTCGACTGCAGCAGTGGCCCGGTAATCTGGGTCGATGGCGTTGCCATCAAAAGCGTATACCCATCTGGCGTCGCAGTCGCTCCGGCGGCAGCGCCCACCGAACCACCTGCCCCAGCGATGTTTTCGATCACTACATTCTGCCCCAGCGCCTTCGCCAATTCAGGCGCATAAATACGCGCAACAGTGTCGGAACCACCACCGGCCGCAAACGGCACAATCAGTTTTAGCGGGCGCTCCGGAAACTGCGCATAAGCAGCGCTCGGCAACACAAACACCGTCGCAAGGGTCAAAACCTTTAGCGCATTAAACATCAAATCTGTCCTCCTCACAGGTCGAAACGACCGGATGAACAAGGACTAACTCAACTTCGCAGCACGCAACTTTTCATAATACGAACAGCTCCTTCTTAAGCTCAGTCATTGCCCAATCGCCGCACCAAGGCTGACAACTACGCAAAAATTCGGCGCTAAAGACAGTGCCACAGGAGGATTGCGTGCGCGAGATACAACGCGAGCTCGTAACAGCGGCGCTGTTCATGGGCTCCGGGCTCACCTATGCTGGTTGGGCCTATTTCAATTATGACTTAGGCACCTTACGTCGTGTCGGTCCTGGCCTATTTCCTGTTGGCCTCGGTACAATCCTGGCCGTCATTGGTGTGTTCTTAGCTGTTCCCGCCATGCGCGGTATGAGATTACAACCAACTGTCCCAAGTGTCTCCACTGAGGCCGGGCCGTCCCACGAAAACGCGACTCCCAATACGTTTCGTGCGGGTATTTTTGTTCTCGCCAGCCTCATTGCTTTTGCATTGGTCCTGCCAAACTTTGGCGCAATCCCCGCTATTTTCGCCCTGACGTACACTGCCGTTCTAGCTGAGCCCGGTCGCGACTATCGTACCACCCCGGCCCTTATCGCTGCACTTCTGTCAGCATTCGTCTGGCTGCTGTTTAAGCAGGCACTGAGTCTCCCGCTCACCATGTTGAAGTGGCCATTCTAATGGATTTGATCGCCAACATCGGCTTGGGGCTCTCTACTGCGCTCTCTGCCACCAATCTGTTTTATTGCGCCCTCGGCGTCGTTATCGGCATGATCGTTGGTGTCATCCCGGGCGTTGGAACAATGGCCTCCATGGCTATGCTCTTCCCGCTCTCCTTCTACATGTCGCCGGAAACCGCGCTGATTATGTTGGCGGGAATTTGGTATGGCACTGGCTATGGCGGCAGAACCGCCTCCATCCTGCTCAATATTCCTGGCACCCCCGCCAATGCCGTCACCTGCCTTGATGGCTACCCAATGGCCCGCCAAGGGCGCGCAGGCGTCGCGCTTCTGCTCACCACAATGGCTTCATTTGTTGGTGGGACTGTTGGCATTGTCCTGCTCATGGGTTTCTCGCCGATCATCGCCAAATGGGCGCTAGCCTTTGGTCCAGCAGAGTATTTTACTCTTATGGCGCTCGGTCTCATTGCCGCCTCCGCCATAACTGAAGGCTCGGCACTCAAGGGGCTGGCTATGGTGATCGTAGGCATGATCTTTGGCACGGTAGGCGCAGACGTTTATACAGGCACGCCGCTTTATACCTTCGGCATGCTCGAACTCTATGATGGTATTGGCCTTGTTCCCTTGGCAATGGGTCTATTCGGCATTGCCGAAGTCATCGCCAGCATTGGTCGCATCAAGACTGGCGACATCGACAAATCCTCCGCCAGCTTCAAAGCGATGAGGCCCACGCGGGATGATCTGCGGCGTTCGTGGTTCCCCATGTTACGCGGCTCCTCCGTGGGCGCCTTCTTCGGCACCCTGCCCGGCACCGGCCCATCGGTTGCTTCGTTCCTATCGTACGCGTTGGAAAAACGTGTCTCTAAAACCCCAGAACGCTTCGGCAAAGGCGCTGTCGAAGGGATCATGTCGCCGGAAGCGGCCGACAATTCTGCCGAAATGACCTCTTTCATCCCCACGTTGGCGCTCGGCGTGCCTGGCAGTGCCTCCATGGCCCTTATGCTCGGCGTTCTGATGATCCATGGCATCCAGCCCGGACCCGGCCTCATCAATGATGAACCTCAGGTATTCTGGGGTCTTATCATGAGCTTCTGGATTGGCAACATTATCCTTGTCTTCCTCAACATCCCCCTGATCGGTGTCTGGGTCCGGATGTTGATGATCCCCTATCACCTGCTCTACCCAGCAATTCTCGTCTTCGTTGCTATCGGCACCTACACCGTCAGCAATTCCATTTTCGATATTGGCATTGTGTTGCTGTTCGGGGCTTTGGGTTGGCTACTGCGCATCCTTAGCCTGCCCGCAGCCCCCCTACTGCTCGGCTTCGTTCTCGGCCCCTTGATGGAAGAACATTTCCGTCGCGCCATGCTCTTCTCAAAAGGCAGTTTTGGCACCTTCTTCGATAGCGGCATCACCAAAGTCGTCGTCATCCTCTGCACCATCCTGCTGGTCTGGAGCGTAACCTCCGCCTTCCGCGCCAACCGCATCGCTAAACCCGCTGCCTCCGCCCAGCCAGGGAAATAATATGACCTACAATTTCTACACCGTCGCCATTGCTGAGTTCATCGCCACGGTCACCATCGCCCGCCCGCCGGTCAACGCCCAGAACGGCCCAATGCGCGAAGAGCTGATCACCATCTTTGAAACCCTTGGCGAAATGGAAGAGGTCCGCGTCATCATTCTCACAGGTGCCGGCAAAATCTTCTCTGCCGGGGCGGACATCAAAGAGCGGGTTGGCATCACTGCCGGCGCTGGCGACTACGCCCGCAACAACCGCATTGTCCGCAATTTCTTCGATGTTGTGTCCGATTGCCCCAAACCCGTCATCGCTGCCGTCAATGGCCCAATGATTGGCGCGGGATTTGTGCTCGCCCTCTGCGCGGACATTATGATCGCCTCCGAAACTGCAAGCTTCCAAATGCCTGAAGTCAATGTCGGCCTTGCGGGCGGCACCGCCTTTATGACGGAGCATTTCGGTCGCTCGCGCGCCCGTGCGATGTATCTCACCGGCCGCACTTATCCGGCTTCCGAGCTTTATCGCCTCGGAATCGCCGAAGCGGTCGTGCCCAATGAGCAGTTGCTCGATGAGGCAATAATCTACGCGCGCGAAATCGCCTCTAAAAGCCCACTGGCCATTCAAGCGGCGAAACAAGGCTTTATCAACGTCAAGGAAATGCCCGTTCGCGATGCTTATCGCTACGAACAAACCTTAACTGTTGGCCTCTCCAAAACCGACGACGCCAAGGAAGCACAACGCGCCTTCGTCGAAAAACGCCAAGCCAAATTCGTCGGTCGCTAATGCATTTTTTCGAGCCTGGAGTAGAACCCGCCGTAAGGTAACGGGCAAAACGCCGGTCTAGCGCAGTTAGCGAACGTAGCAGATACAGGTTGATTGTGATGGAGGCGAGACCGGAAAAGTCTCGCCTCAAGTCCAACCCGCCAACCACAACGCCGTTCCGCTCGTCGGTGGAATGCAGGAAGCCGACGCTGTGATGGGCCGCGATTTCAACGTCGTCTATAAGCAAACATCGGGCATTTTGCCTGCCTTTTTCCCGAATATGGACAGCCTACGCGAAGATGTTTTCAGCGCTGGCCAAGAGCTAACGCGCATCCTGCTTGAACGGATAAATGGCGCAAAACCGTCTCTGCTCCAAACTCTCGCAAGCCCCCAACCCCATTGGCGGCCACAGCCAGCAGAAGACCTCAGCAATCACGATCCGTCGTGACTCTAGGTCTGCCGCCCCGACCCCCACAGGCCTAAGTAGTCAAATGCGTTTTTAGCAGCGTTTTCAAAACCCGGCACTGAAATCAAAAGCGAAAACAGATCTGGTGCGCGACAGGCGCCAGATCAATGACGATGCTGGCTCCAATGGTCATGCAGTCAGGTCCGAACCAGCATTGCTCCCTCAATTTTGTCAGCGATGCGCTAACCGATGGTAGGCGCTTCCAAATCTTGCGCACCGTCGATGACCATACCCGGAACTCTCGTCGCTTGATCGCCGATACGTCACTGTCCGGGCCTCGGGCGGTTCGAGAGTTGCACTACACAGCTCCCGCAAAGCCACCCAGAACGCGCTCGTGGAGTGCTTCTATGTCAACTTGAGGGACGAACGGCTCAAGGGGACGCTATTCACCTCACTGGCCCACGCCCTTTTCAATCTAACGGCTTGGCAGGAGGACTACAATACGGTCAGGCCACGCGGCAGCCTTGAAAATTTTCCGCCGGTCATCTACGCCAAACTCATCGCTCCCAACATGCAATGGGATGGAGCGCCGAGCAAATGAGAGCCTCAGGCCCGCTCCTATCGCATGATCGAACCTAAAAGGCTCATCTAACCAAAGGACTCTGTTCTCGGCTGGATAAGCTATGGGGCTAACGTCACCAGCCAAGCGCCTTCTTGCTCTGTGACCATACATCACTGCAGAGATCGGTACGACAGTGCCAATGCAATGTGCTGCCTCACCGCGGCAGTACTCTAGCAAAATACACTGCTGTAAGATTTACATCCTTTCGAGATCAATTCAGTCAGGTCCGCTAGGCTCAACTACGAGCGGAATGCCTGCTATCCGATTGCGCAAATAGTCTACTGGGTAACAGAAATGGCTTGGACTCCAGACCGACTGCATACCCCCCCACATCTGTCAGTATGCAGCGCTCGGAGAATGCCTATGAACAGACATTCATTGCAGGCAATGTGAATTTCCCGCTAGGACAGCACACCGCCTCACACGCATCGGACCCAGTGCGCACGAGAGCATGTCCGTTAAATCGCACTCCGCAAGAGATAGTCTGCTGACCACGTTGCGGACGAGTTCCCTATTTCAAAAACTGCCAATGCGCACCGGGCGGTCCCGACAAGCTGCGAGGCGCGCTTGCCTCATCGCACTCTCGAAAACGCTTAGGTGTTTCGAGTAAAGCGAACGACCTCCCACCTATCTGGTCGTCGTTGATGGTGGGAGGATGCGTTTCTTCACAGTGCGGAGCGATAGATCGCTTCGATGTCGCTAAGGCTGAAAGTGCGGGGGTTGTTTTCGATCAGCCGTTTGATGGCGAAAGCCTCTTCAGCCCACAAAGCAAGTTCATTGGCACTAGCGCCGTGGGCTCCTAGTGACATCTCTACGCCCAGCTCACGACAGTAGGCTAAGCTCGACTGTAACAGTGTCGCCTCACTGCTTGCGTCGAACCCCAGGGCATCGGCGATTTCTTGGGTCTTCTCAGGGCATACGTTGGCGTTGTAGGCCAACACATGCGGGAAGATGATCGCATTGGCCAAGCCATGCGGCAACTTGAGGCGCGTTCCTAGAGGATAGGCCAGTGCGTGGCCACCAGCGGTGTTCACCGGGCCAAGGCAAATGCCGCCATAGTAAGAGGCCAGCATCATCCCGGCACGCGCTTCGGTATCGCTGCCATCGGCAACGGCACGCTTCAGATAGCGCCCGACCAGTTCGATGCCAAGGCGCGCATAGCCGTCGATCAACGGATGAGCCCTGATATTGGTGAAAGCCTCGACACAGTGCGCCATTGCGTCAACGCCAGTCGCCGCCGTGACGGCGGGTGGCACCGAATACGTCAGTTCCGGATCAAGAATTGCAATGTCGGCAAGCATATGCGTGCTTTCGACAGCCATCTTAGCCAGCGTATCCGGATTGGTCACAAGGGCGCGAATGCCTGCTTCCGACCCCGTCCCAGATGTGGTGGGGATCTGCGCCAATGCCGTCGAGCGACCTGGAATTTTGCCTGCTCCGACGACATCGGGGATAGATAAGTCCTTATCCCACAGCGCCGCCAAGAGCTTGGCTACGTCCATCACCGAACCACCACCAAGCCCGACCACGAGGTCAGGCTTGAATGTACGAGCAGCTACGAGGGCAGCATTCACTGCTGGCAAATCTGGCTCGGGCGGAAGATCGGTGTAAACGCTCACTTCACCCTTAAGGCCGAGGCGTTCGACGAATGCCACAGTTGGGCCCATGGCGACGACGAGGATGCGGTTGTACCCCATCGCCCATTCAGCGAGACGAGACGCCGTGCCCGCGCCAATTTCCAGTCGTGCCGGTTGCACCAGCGTAATGGCGCGCGATAAAGATAAAGCGAACTCAGCCATTGTCTTCCGCCTCCAGACGATCCATTTGCGCCCAGACGGTTGCGATCTCCGCTTCGGTCAGCTCCACCAGCGGCGGACGTACACGCGTCCAACCGGCATGGTTGCGGCGCCGAGCCAACATGGCCTTGATCGTCGGCAACTGCACATAGGCGTTCGAGAGGTCGCGCCATGCATTAATCCGGGCCTGCGCCGCCTCAACTTTGTCTGCCTGTGCAGTGTCGAACCAATTGTCGAATACCACGCGCAAATGCGCGCCAATCAGGTTCGAACTGGAGGTGATGCATCCCGCACCGCCTGAACGCAGCAGCGGCAACATGAATGGATCCGCACCCGCCAGCACTGAGAAATTGTCAAAAGCACCGGTGAAAGCCTGCATGCTTTCGAGCTTGCCGGAGCTGTCCTTGACGCCGACGATTATGCCAGGGAAGGCCTCCCGTAGCCGCGCCGTCAACTCAAGCGAAATACCGATCTGCGCGATGGGAGGGATATGATAGAGAATGATCCGCAGATCATCGCTCCCAACGCCTTCGATTACCTCGGCATAAAAGCGGAACAGACCTTCGTCGCTGACGCCCTTGTAGTAAAACGGTGGCAACACCACACAGGCCTTTACGCCCGCATCGACCGCATGGCGCACGAGCGTCACGCTGTCGGCGACATTGGTCTGCGACGTGCCGGGCAGCAAGCGCTCGGCATCGACCCCAGAGGCGGTAACGCCTTCGAGCAGGGCCATCCGTTGAGTAAGGCTGAACGAGTTGGCTTCACCAGTCGTGCCAAGCAGCGCCACCCCATCGCAGCCCTCTTCAATGAGTGCTTGGGCGTGGATATTGAATGCCGACTGGTCGGGAGCACCGTCTTGTAAAACCGGCGTTGCCGCAGCGCAAAAAACACCCGAAACGGGAAGTGCAGTGGCGGGGTTCATGCTGATTTTCCTGAAACAAGGCGACACGCATAGGCAATCGCAGACTTCATGTTGACGTGGTTGGCTTTGCCGGTGCCGGCAATGTCGAAAGCAGTGCCGTGGTCCACCGAGGTGCGATCAATAGGCAGCCCCAGCGACACGTTCACCGCGGTGTCGAAAGCCACGAGTTTGATCGGGATATGCCCCTGATCGTGATACTGCGCGATCACTAGATCAAACGCGCCTGTATAGGCACGGTGATAGACAGTATCGGCCGAAATCGGTCCCTGCACATTGATGCCCTCCGCCTTAGCCATAGCCACGGCAGGCACCACTTGCACATCGTCTTCAGTGCCGAATAGACCCGACTCCCCGCAATGGGGATTGATCCCGGCTACAGCGATGCGCGGATTTTCGTAGCCCATGCGCTTGAGGTGCTCATTGCCTGCGCGAATGGTCGCCAGAATGCGTTCTGGCGTCGCCCGATCAATCGCCGTTTTCAGCGATACGTGGGTCGAGACATGGATCACTTTGAGGCGGTCAGATGCAAGGAGCATGAAGGCGGACTTCTGCCCTGTCAGTGCGGCCAGCATACCGGTGTGGCCGTCATAGTGATGCCCTGCGAGATTCAGAGCTTCCTTGTTGATCGGCGCGGTAACAATGCAGCCGATCTCGCCAGCTTGCGCATCACGCACGGCCTTTTCGATAAAGCGGAAAGCAGCATCGCCACAGCGCGGGTCGAGCTTGCCCCATTCCAACTCTGGGCCTTCGATGTCGAGATTGACCACAACCGCATCGAGATCAATCGAGACCCCGGTCACGGCACAGGCTTTTTCCAGAATGGCGCGATTGCCGTAAATACGGGTGAGCGCACGTTCGTTGGCGCCCATTTCCGCCACCGCTTTGACTGCGATTTCAGGGCCGACGCCAGCCGGGTCGCCCATGGTGATGCCGAGGATTTGGCTCACGACTTACCTCCGTCGATCCATCCCACGGGGAGACGGACGTATTTGATCGCACGCCGGAAGTAGGTGTAAGCGACATGCAATTCGCCAGCCGCGCCTTCCAGAATGTAGGGATAGGACAGCTCCTGATTGCGCCCATCTTCCGAGTTATTCGAAAGGCAAGCGCCTGAACTGCTGTCGACAACCCGACGCAGTGGCCAGGTCAGGCCGGTGTCATCGGAAATGCAAAGGGTCAGCGGCGCACGAGGAACGCCCCAGATGGGGTTACATCCCCCACTCGCGTCTGGCCGATCGTCACCCGCTTCGATTTCGTCATAGAGTGAAACCCGACGATCATCCGAGGTCGCAGCCGAGGTGGGATTACACACCATCGCCAAGCGTCCGTCCGCAAGTCGAATAACGTTGATGGACGAGTTATTGTTCGGCACATCGGTCGGCTCTGGCGCAGACCAGGTCATGCCGCCATCCAGACTTTCCGAACGATGCACAAAGTCCGATTGGCGACGGCGATAAAAGGCTACCATGTGCTCGCCATCGAGCGGCACAATGGTCATATGCACCGAGCCGATTGATCCCGGCACATCATGCAGCGTCCAGTTTGCCCCTTCATCGTGGCTAATGCCGACTGCTGCCGTATCATGGCTGCCGTTCCAGCGCTGCCCCGGCCGCGACACGCAACGGAAAATCGGCATCATCCAAGCGCCATCCTTGCGGCGTACAAATCGTCCCCGAATGAAGCACCCCAGTGGCAGACCAATCACGCGTGGCTCCGCGCCACTTAGGGCCACTCCATCAAACGCAATTTCTCGCGCCCGCAGCAGACATTCGTCCTGATTACCGGCGGGCTGCGCCGTGTGCAAAAGCTGCCACACGCCATGGCCATTCTTCCACAAAACCGGGTTTTGCTCAGACCGGTCGGGGTCATTGCTCAGCTGCGAATAAGCCCCCCAAGTCGTGTCTCCTAGCGCCAACACCGCGCTAAAAATCGAAATGTCAGACTTGCCTTCCAACGTGCCGCCGAACCAAAGGCAGGCAAGGGAACCATCATCTAAAGTCGCGAGAAACGCTGCATGGTTCTGCACCATTGGCGAAGGCAGAAGCGCTTCAAACGCGCCATTCTCACCTTCCTGCAAAACCCCATCCATCCGGACTGCTATTTCGGTCGGCAGCATGTCCCCTCCCAAGGTATAAAATCGACCATCAAACTCAACGCACAAACACATGTTGTCAAGTTTGTATTCTAACGTTTTACCTCAAACACGTCAGTCAGATCACAAGTCTTTGAGTATTTTCAGTATTTTAGATCAATTCAAAATCACCCTCGCCGCAATAATCGGTTTTTCAATTGACAACATTTATGAGTTTTCAGATAGTGCAAGCCAAGAGCTGGCAAACCAGCCCTTTTGAGGAAATAGGCCACGCGCTGCCGCAGCAGCCCATGCGCCGATCGACAACTGCGGAGGGAGGCAAACATGTACTTGAAGCCGATTTTCGTTGGCGCGCTTTTGGCGTCCACGTCCATCGCCCCGGCAATGGCCCAGGCAAACACCGACATCACCGTTGTTCTGAGCGAAGAGCTCGATCTGGTGGAGCCTTGCATGGCCACCCGTTCGAACATCGGTCGCGTAGTGATGCAGAACATCAGCGAAACGCTGACCGAACTCGACGTGCGCGGTGACAAGGGCCTGACAGGGCGCCTAGCCGAAAGCTGGGAAGATCTCGGCGAGGGTACTTGGCAGTTTAAGCTGCGTCCAAACGTGAAGTTCTCTGACGGCACCGACTTTGACGCCGCCGACGTCAAGCACTCTTTTGATCGAGTTTTCAGCGACCAGATCACCTGTGAAAGCAAGCGCTACTTCGCTGATACCGCGCTCACCTTCGACATTATCGATGCCCAGACGATCAATGTGAAGGCGGAGCCTGCGCAGCCAATTCTGCCGCTACTGATGTCGCTCGTCACCATCGTTCCGTCAGAAACACCAATCGAATTCGTCCGTGACCCTGTCGGTACAGGCCCATACGCCCTCACCGATTGGACCGCTGGTCAGCACATTATTCTTGAGCGCCGCGCCGATTATTGGGGTGAGCAGCCTGAAGTAACCAAGGCGACCTACGTCTTCCGCTCGGAAGCCACCGTTCGCGCCGGCATGGTGGCCGCTGGTGAAGCCGATATCGCCCCCCAGATCACCGCCGAATCCGCTGATAACAAGGCACTCGATTTCGCTTACCCGAATTCGGAAACCGTCTACCTGCGTATCGACAGCCAGGATGCACCGACCAGCGACATCCGCGTTCGTAAGGCACTCAATGCCGCTATCGACCGTGAAGCGTTCATCGGAACCATTCTGCCTGAAGGCACTGAACTGGCTGTTGCCATGACTCCGCCCACCACTCTGGGCTGGAATGCAGCACTCAAGCCGCCAGCCTACGATCCAGAACTCGCCAAGCAGTTGCTTGCCGAAGCTGCAGCTGATGGCGTCGACACCAGCCTGCCGATCGAAATTATCGCCCGCACCGAGAATTTCCCGAACGTCACGGAAGTTGCTGAAGCGATCACCCAGATGCTAGGCGACGCAGGCTTTAATGCATCGGTACGCATGGTTGAAGTGGCCGAACACGAACAGTTCTACTCCAAGCCCTACCCAGAAAGCGAAGGCACGCGTCTAATCATGGCGCAGCATGACAACAGCCGCGGCGACCCAGTCTTCTCGATGTTCTTCAAGTATGCGAGCGATGGCACCCAGTCGGGCGTTGCCGATCCCAAGCTTGACGATATGATCGCTAAGGCCTCTGCTGCGACTGGCGACGAACGCTCCGCGCTCTGGTCCGATGTGTTCGCCTATGTCCACGATGAAGCCGTTGCCGACGTCCTGCTGTTCCACATGGTTGGTCTCAGCCGCGTCAGCGAGCGCCTCGACTTCACCCCGACCATTGCGACCAACGGTCAGCTACAGCTGAGTGAAATCGGCTTCAAGTAAGCACGATACAACCCTGGCGGTGTCGGTTCGCCGACATCGCCGAGACGTCTAAGGGACACTCTGTATGATCAAGTTGATTGGGCAACGCGCCATCGCGAGCACATTATCGCTGCTCGTCCTGATGGTGCTCGTTTTCTTTCTCTCACGGCTCACCGGGGATCCCGCTGTGCTGTTCTTGCCCATCGATGCGACAGACCAGATGAAGGAAGAGTTCCGACGCTTGCACGGCCTCGACCGTCCTGTGATCGAACAATTCTGGTTCTATCTCGTTGATCTGAGCCAACTCGATTTTGGCGAGAGCCTGCGCAAAGCGCGGCCTGCTCTCGACATCGTGCTGGAAGCCTATGCTTGGACCCTGCCCCTAGCGTTAATCACCATGACCCTAGCTGTTGTGGCGGCCATCATACTTGGCTCTCTCGCGGCGTATAACGTTGGCGGTTTCTTTGATCGCTTAGTGTCCATCGTTTCTTTGATCGGCGCGTCAGCACCTGATTTCTGGATCGCGATTGTAGCTATCGTCATCTTTGCCCTGGGCCTGGGTTGGCTCCCCACCTCTGGCGTCGGCACGCCTTGGCATTGGGTTCTTCCCATTGCCGTGCTCTTCATTCGCCCCTTCGGCCTGATCGTTCAGGTTGTGCGCGGCTCAATGCTCTCCGCACTTGCTGCTCCCTACGTGAAAACTGCCCGCGCAAAGGGCGTTAAGAACACGCCGCTGATCTTCGTTCACACGCTTCGCAACGGCATGCTGCCGGTCATTACGGTCATTGGCGACCAGGCGGCTGCCATGCTCAACGGGGCAGTTATCGTCGAAACCATTTTCGGCTTCCCAGGTATCGGCAAGTTGATGATCGACAGCATTTTGCAGCGCGATTTCAACGTGGTTCTCGCGGCGATCATGATCACCGCGCTCGCCATCTTCATCATGAATATCCTGATCGATATCGCCTATGGCTTGCTCGATCCGCGTATCCGTCACTAGGAGCTTCCGATGGCCGATATCGCCGCACAGCCAAACTCCGCGCCCGAAAGCAAAGGCACCTCGCTGCTCTCCATGCTCTGGCGCGACAAGCTCGCTTTCTTTTCTGCTATCATCCTGCTGCTGATCCTGATCGCCGCGATTATTGGGCCTACCCTCCTCGGCGAGGTCGCAACACGTCAGAACTTGCGCGGGCGTAATCTGGAGCCGTTCAGCTTAGAGCGCGGCTGGGTGTTCTTCCTTGGCGGAGACTCATTGGGGCGCCCGATGCTGGCACGCCTCATCGTGGCAGCGCAGAGCACATTTTTCATCGCCTTGGGCACCGTAGCCGCTGCGCTAACTGTTGGCGCAGGCCTCGGCCTCGTCGCTGGCTACATGGGTAAAAATACCTCGCAAGTCATCATGCGTCTGGCTGACGTCATTATGTCCTTCCCCTCGCTGCTCATCGCTGTCGTGGTGCTCTATGTGCTCGGCCCCTCGATCCCAAATATGATCCTCGTGCTGGCCATCACCCGCATCCCGATCTATTTGCGAACCACCAGAGCGGAGGTGCTCGAAGTACGCGAGCGCATGTTCGTGCAGGCAGCGGTCGTCATGGGGGCTAACCACGCCCGCATCATTCTCAAGCACATCTTGCCGGTTGTGGCTCCAACACTGGTCACTATTGCAACGCTCGATTTCGCATTCGTAATGCTCGCTGAATCTTCGCTATCTTTCCTCGGCATCGGCGTGCAGGCACCCAACATCACTTGGGGCCTTATGGTCAGCCAGGGCCGACCCTATCTTAACACCGCCTGGTGGCTCGCGTTCTGGCCCGGCCTGATGATTGTGCTCACCGCTCTCTCGCTCAATCTGCTTTCGAACTGGATGCGCGTTGCGCTCGACCCGGCCCAGCGCTGGCGTCTGGAAGCCCGGAGGACCAAGAATGTCTGAAGCGCTGCTGACCGTTAAAAACCTGTCTGTCGACTTTCACACCGCTCGCGGCACATTCCATGCGGTCAAGAATGTCAGTTGGTCCGTCTCGCGCGGTGAAACTCTTGCCATTTTAGGCGAGAGCGGCTCGGGCAAATCTGTCTCCGCCAATGCGGTAATGAACCTGCTCGATACTCCGCCCGCAGAAATCGTCTCTGGCGAAATCATGTACGAGGGCAAGGACCTTCTCAAGATCAGCGCCGAGGAGCATCGCGCCTTGAATGGCAAAAAGCTTGCCATGATTTTCCAAGACCCGCTTGGCCACCTCAACCCGGTCTATACCGTTGGGTGGCAAATTGTGGAGATGATGACGGCGCACGGGCGTCCCCGCGACATGGCACGAAAGCGTGCACTTGAACTGATTGCGCGCGTCGGCCTGCCCGAACCGGAAAAGGCCATGCGCAAATACCCCCATCAGTTCTCTGGCGGCCAACGCCAGCGCCTGATGATCGCCATGGCACTCATGCTCAAACCCGATATTCTCATCGCCGATGAGCCCACCACGGCGCTCGACGTGACCATTCAGGCCGAAGTGCTCGCGTTGCTCAAAGAGCTACAAGCCGAAACCGGTATGGCGCTGGTACTGATCACGCACGATCTCGGCGTTGTCGCCGAAATCGCTGACCGCGTGGTCGTGATGAACAAGGGTGAGATCGTCGAAACCGGCACAGTGCATGAGGTCTACCACACGCCCAAGCACGCCTACACGCAAAAGCTCATTGGGGCTGCACCGGGCAAAGGCGACATCAAGTTGCTTGATCGCTCGGCCCCAGTGCTCTTGAGCGTCGACAATCTTAGCAAAACCTACGGTCAGTTCCACGCGCTCAAGGGCGTTTCTTTCACCCTATCACGTGGCCAGAGCTTAGCCGTTGTGGGAGAGAGTGGGTCAGGCAAGTCTACCTTGGCACGCACCCTCCTCCGTCTCGAACAAGCCGACAGTGGCCGCGCCCTCTGGAAGAACAAAGACCTCATTACCCTCAGCGCGCGCGATCTTCTTGCCGTCCGCCGAGAAATCCAGATGGTGTTTCAGGACCCCACCCAATCGCTTAATCCGCGCATGTCAGTTTACAACCTGATTGCAGAGGGATGGGACATCCACAAGCTGATGCCCAGTAAGCAAGCGCGCCGCGACCGGGTGCTCGAACTGCTCGATCAGGTCGGCCTCTCTGCCGAGCATATTGATCGCTACCCCCACCAGTTCTCTGGTGGCCAGCGCCAACGCATTGCCATCGCCCGCGCGCTCGCGCTCGAGCCTGAACTTATCATCTGCGACGAGGCGGTCTCGGCTCTCGACGTATCGATTCAGGCTCAAGTGATCGCCCTGCTCGATGATCTGCGCAAACGCCTTGGTATTTCGTTCCTCTTCATCGCCCACGACCTCGGAGTGGTGCGTGATTTTGCCGATACGGTCATTGTCATGAAGTCCGGCGAAATCGTCGAAATCGGTCCGACCGCCCAAATTTTCGATGCGCCACGCGAGCCCTATACCCAAAAGCTCCTCGCCGCCAATCTCGATCCTGACCCGACTGTTCAAGCCCAACGCCGCGCAGTTTTGGCCAATGCTTGAGCTGGCCATCATCGCCGATGACCTCACCGGTGCCCTCGACGCTGCTGCGCCCTTCGCGATGCGTGGCATCTCCACCCGTGCTGCTTTGGACATGGAGGGGTTCAACCAAGCCCTCTCCAGCCAGCCACGTGTGATCGCTATCTCAACCGACAGCCGCGAAGTCTCGCCTGAGCGAGCACAAGCCCGCGTCGCGGAGGTTATTGCAGCCCTACCCGCCGGCATAAAACTTTTCAAAAAGGTGGACTCACGCCTCAAGGGCAATATCGAGGCCGAGCTCTCTGCAATTCCGTACGACCGTAGTGTGTTGCTCCCCGCCATTCCCGATTTCGGTCGCGTGGTCGAGAATGGATGCGTCACCGGCTTCGGGGTCGCAACACCAATTTCGATTGCGCAAGTGCTTGGCTGTCATGCGGCCCGCGCCACCATTCCCGACACAGCGTCCCAGGAGGACATAGAAACGGCCCTTACGGACGACTATGACCTTCTCATCGGCGCGCGCGGACTCGCAAACGCGCTGGCCAAAACCATGTGCGGCACTGCCTCTCGCGCGCCAGAATACCCACTCAGCCCGGCCTATGTAGTGATCGGCTCCACGGACCCAATAACCCTGGCGCAAGTGGAGCACCTCCGCTCCACCTACTCCGATCTCACCTATATCAGCGCCCCCAATGGAGAGGCCCATCCCAGCGGGCTTGCCGAACGGCCGCTTACCATTTTGCAAGCAACACCCGGTGCAGTGCACGCCACTGGTCCTGAAGTTGCCGCAGCTCTTGCCACGAGCCTAGGCGGCCTCGCTCCCAAACAGAACGCCTTGCTTGTGCTGTCGGGCGGCGCAACCGCACAGACCATATTGCAAGATCTTGGTCTGCACGCCCTCGAACTCATAGGCGAAGCGCTACCGGGCTTGCCCATCTCGCGCGCAGACGGCTTGACTGTTGTTTCCAAATCAGGCGGTTTTGGCGCTACCGACGCCCTCGTCCGCCTTCTCTCACCCTCCGCCTATGGAGTTAGCTCTTCCCATGTCTGACACTCCAGCAGGTCGCCGCAGCCTATCCGAAACGGTGTTTGACCGTATCCAGAAATCGATCAAATCCGGTGCCTATGCCGTCGACGAGCGCCTCCCGACGGAACACGCCCTTGCTGCAGAGTTTCAGGTCTCTCGCCCGGTCGTCCGCGACGCACTGCAAAAACTGCGCGATCAAGGCCTGATCTATTCCCGCCGCGGCGCAGGCAGTTTCGTACGCGAGCAAGGCATTCGCGAACCTCTCGGCTTTGGTCAGATGGAGAACCTTTCCGATCTCCAGCACTGCTATGATTTCCGCCTCACTATTGAGCCTGAAGCCGCTGCCGTTGCCGCCCAGCGCCGCACTCCGGAAGCGCTGACGAAGATCAAGACCGCACTCGATCTGCTGCGCGACGCCACCAACCGGCAAGCGCACCGCGCCGATGCCGATTTCATGTTCCACCTCTCAATCGCTCAGGCCTCGTCGAACCCCTATTTCGTCACAGCCATGCAGGCGCTTGAGGAGCACATCGCCGTCGGCATGCGCCTACATGGCCTCTCGCTCCGCCGTACGTCTGATGGTCTTGCACATGTTTTTGTTGAACATACCGCCATTACCGAAGCTATTGCGCAGGGTGACAGTGAGCGAGCCCGTCAGTTGATGCGCACCCACCTCGCCGGCTCCCGCGACCGCCTCTTCGCGCCATCATCGAACCACCAGGTCGGCGAGTAGTCCGTTCCTACACGAACGTCGTTTGGAGTTCCGGCGAAAACCACAGGGCGTTCCGGCACAGGCAAGTATGGAAAGTGTGCACCTGCAGCGTGACGCCGCGGTCAGCTCTTTTCCGTCGCCATGATCCGCTGCCCGAAACGGACTTAGCCAATCTAGTATATGCTTGCTGGATTTCGCGGCATCAAAGTCGTATTCCTTCCCCTGCCGCCGTCAACCAGCTCGGCACATGGCTCCCCAATCCGGTCATTCGCAGGGTGCTGAAACACGAGATGCGTCGCATAACGCACGCAGCAACAGCCGTCGCGACCGTACCGATCAGTTTAGTTGGCGGGTCGCCTGTTTTAGCCAGTCGAGGAGATGCCGGACCGCTGGCCGCATGCCACGGTTCCCCAAATGCACGGCGTGGACAATGCTTATCGGTGGACGAAAATCTGTTTTGATCTCCACCAAGCGCCCAATGGATAGATCATCTTGGACATAGACGCGCGGAATTTGAGCCATCCCCAATCCGGCAAGTGTCGCATCGCGCAATGTGTCAATATCGTCGACAATTAGCCTTGGCTGCAGCGCGACGTTTTTAGGATTGCCAGCATTGTCGTAGAGCGTCCAATGGCTCTCGCCTTCTGTGCCGCTCCAAGCCAGAACCGGTATGTTCTCACGCGCCTGCTCCAAGGTTTGAACCCATTTTTCGGTCCACTTTGGCTGGGCGACGATGGCAAGCTCCATCGCCGCCAGTCGCACAGGTACGTAATCGAGGGGATAGTCTAAATTCGACCGTGCGCGAATAACGAGGTCGACATTGTCGTGCCGTAAGTCAGCGACCCTATTTGTTGCTTCGATCTGCACCCGCACATCAGGCGCTTCTGCCAAATACTTTAAAATCTCTCGGCCGATGAGCAGTTGCAACAGCGAAGGCGGAACGGTTATGCGAACCAGGCCTTGTGGCCGGTGTTGGCGATCTTCGATTACGGCAACGGTCTCATCCAGACCCGCGAAGAGTTCGACAGCGCGCTCGTAGAGAATGCGCCCAGATCCTGTCAGACGAAAACTGCGGGTGCTGCGCTCAATAAGCCGAGCCCCGAGTTCCTCTTCCAAGGCAGCGATATGCCGACTGAGCGTTGCCCGACTTTGACCCGTCTGTCGATATGCAGCAGCATAGCCCCCCGCCTTTACGACATCACGGAATATCCGAAGAGAGTTCAAATCGCGCATATTGGTATCATAAATGGAACGATGAAGCTCAAACCTTGCTGTTTCCTTATAGATTGACCCACCCTTAAAACAATAGCCAACCGACGCGCAAAAGCGCCGAACACACACGGTAGGTCTGAAATGGAAAGCGTAATTTTAGTCGCGGCGCAGTATGGGCAGTCCGACGTACTCCAAACTATCCGCAATACACTGCCGCCACTGGCACCCGGGATGGCTCGCATTTCGGTAAAGGCGGCGGGCATCAACCCAATCGATGCCCGTCGGATGACTGGTGAGTTCAAGCATTCCGCCCTGCCGCAGGCGTTTGGCACCGAGTTTGCAGGCGTGATCTCGGAATTGCCTCCGGGCACCCAAGGCTGGGCCATCGGCGATGACGTTTTGGGGTCAGGCAATGGTTTCACCCACGCTACGGTCATCGACGTACCGCTGAGCAATCTGATCCGCAAACCAAAGGATATGCGTTGGGATGTGGCAGGCTCACTAGCCGGCGCAGCGCAAACGGCGATGACCATACTCGACGAGCTGGGTGAGATTTCGTCGCTGCTTATCCATGGAGCTTCAGGTGGTGTCGGCTCCATCTTGATTCAGCTGGCTCAGGAGCGGGAGATCAAGGTTGTTGCAACCGCGTCCGAGAGAAATCAGGACTATCTGCGCGCAATGGGGGCATCGGCCACAGTTTACGGCCCAGGGCTTGTTGAACGGCTCCGGCTGATTCAGCCACAACCGTTTGATGCATCAGTGGATATGTCCGGGACGGAAGAAGCCACTCTCGCATCGCTAGCGACAGTCAAAGCTGACGGCATCGTGGCGACAATCGCAGGTAAACCAGTGTCATCCCCCCGGGTGCAAGCCATTTGGGTGAAACGAAATCCCAAGAACTTGCAACACGTCGTTGATGGTCTTGCCACCGGACAACTGACTTGGGAAGTCAGCCAATCCTTCCCATTCTCAAAGGCTCGCGATGCTTATGCGGCCGTACTTGGTGGGCACACGCGTGGAAAGTCAGTATTGATTTTTGACTAAGCCTTAAAAACGCCCAATCACATGCTCGCTGCGGAATTCTGGAGCGAGCACCTTCCCAAAACAAACCTACGATCGAGCGCTTTTGGAAAGCACCGCGTCTGTCTCGAAATTCGCCATTCGTTGCGTTAAAAACTACTATCCGCTGACCGCTGGCAGGCTAACGATTGCGGCCAGACCACACTTGAGCCATGACCTTTGCACCGCTCCCTGGGCCGACCTGACAACCCGATCAACCATCTGCGTACCAAAGCCAATTCGGCCCTGATAATCGATCGCAGGACCTCCTGTTTCTGTCCATTCCAGGTCCAGCGAAGACCCTCGATTAGACCACGAGAGAATGACGGTCCCTTTGCTATTGCTCAAGGCGCCGTATTTGACCGAATTCGTGGCCATCTCATGCAAAATGAGAGCATAGGTTGTCACGTCACTGCGACGAATTTTTTGGACATCATCGCTCACGATCTCACATCGAGAACCATATGGTTTCAAAATGGCTTCGATGATGCTGCGGAAACTTACCAGATCTGAACCACCTGCGATGTCCGTTTCGAAAATGGCGTCCGAAGCGCGCGATAGCGCGTCTAGTTTACCTTGAAAAATTCCCGAGGCTGCGGCCTGATCCCCCTGCGAACGGGCCTCTGCTTGGGCGATTGCTGAAAGGCCAGATACAACCGAAAACATGTTCTTAATTCGGTGACGCATTTCGCGAGCCAAAATGCGCTCACGCTCAAGGGCGCGTTCAAGTTTGGTCTCCAAAGCGACCTTCTCTGAGACGTCCCTAGAAATACACAGGATGGAGATTACGCCTTGTGCCGGATCAATCAGAGGCAGGAGGAGATTATCCCAGAATATCTCTTGCCCAGCTTGGAGTGATTTCCCGAGAAAACGCGTGCTTTGTCCGGTGATCGCCACTTGCAGTGCGGCTGTTGCTGCCGGGTGGACCTCTTCGGGTAACAGTGACAGCCAAGTCATGCCGAACGGACTATCATCAGGAACATTAAGCGCTCTGCGTCCGGCCTTGTTGAGCGTTAGAACCACACCATCAGGCGTAAGCGCCTTTATGCAGTCAGGCGTCAAATCGAGTAGCATTTGCTGGCGCTCTGACACGATCGGCCCATGGAGGTTCATAAGCCTAGCGTAAGTTTCAGCGCCCGATGTACTCATCATTCCCCGCAAGCAAAATTCACAATGGCCAAGTATACTTGACGACCATTGCGTCTATTTCACTGGGGCGCAACATACCTCCGAGACAAGAGTGGGTCTAAGACGCTGAATTTCGATCACATTTGTGATCTCCAAGGCAGCGTTCAAGGGAAAGACCCCTGCATCGACCACCCAAAGCAGCCTAAGAGTTCGTAACTCACGTCAGCGGATGGCCAGCTCCTACTCGCTAGGAGAGCCCAGTAGACGTTGATCGCAATAAGGTCGCCCTTGCGAACCGTGACCACAGCTTCGCCAACGAACGCGGCTAAAGTCGCTGCTTGTGCTGCACGCCATAGACTTCGGGGTTGCCCGATTTTGATGGCTTGGTCACTTTGCTGACCCTCATATCAAGGGCACCGCATGCAACCCGATCTGACTGAACCTGCGCTGCCAGTGAACGAGCGGGCGACCTTCACCTGTCGACGACCACGCGACTTCACCGATAACAAGCACATGGTCATGGCGCTCGAGCATCTCCTCGACCACACAGGTGACATTGGCCAGAGCCCCGACCAGTTCGTGGCCCTTGCCCAGCAAAGACTGCCACGTCCCGATGCTGAACCGATCTGCGCCCACTAGCCCAGTTTGGCCGGAGAAGGCTTCGGCGACATGCTGCTGATCGGCAGCGAGGAAACTCACCGAGAACGCGCCCGTTTGCCTGATGAGCGGCAGCGTCGCAGATCGTTGATCAACCGATATCAGCAGACGCGGTGGCGCCACCGAGAGTGAGATAATCGAGGTGGCGGTGAAGCCGCCTCGATCATGACCACTGCCTGACGTGACCACTGACACACCGCCCGCAAGCTGCCGCATGACAAGACGAAAATCACCGCTCTGCGGCTGGAGCGACTGACTGGGATGGCCCATTACGCTTTCACCGCAGGTGGCAGCGGCTCGCCCAGCGACAGCATCAGACGGTTGGCCCAGTTAAAAAAGGCCGACGTGGCGATGACATCTGTGATTTCGAAATCATCGAGCCCGGCAGCGCGGAGTTTTTCGATCTCATCTGTGCCAAAGCGCACGGGAGTATCAGTCAGCGCCACCGCCGCATCTGTTACTGCATTCCAGCGCTCGCCAAGATCGGTATCGACGCCCTCGTCTAGGAGGCGCTGCACGTCGTCCCGGCGCTTAGAATGGCTCGATGCAAAGCGAGAATGCACCGAAGCGCAGAAAATGCAGCCGTTATATCGTGAGGTTGCCGACGCCGAGAGCTCACGCTCAGCGCGCGGCAGCCCTCCATGGGGATTATAGAAAATATCCTTGTCAGCCTTGGTGCGCGCTTCGACCACTTCCGGGTCATGCGCAAGAAGCATGAAATAAGGGGATTTTGAACGTGAAGCATCGACTAGCCCGGCACGGTGACGATCCGTCAGATCGCTTTCGGCCAGCGGATCAAGCCACGGCGTCCAGCCCAATTCTTCCTGCGTGAAAACATTAGGTACTGTATTGGAATGAGACATGATGGACCTCAGGCAATCGCGGATGCAGGAACGACATTGGGCAGGCGCGGCGCGGTAACACGCGCTGCCGCCAAAGCACTCAGCCCTTCGACAATGCGTGTCTGGAAAGCGAGATAAGACACGAGCTGCGATATGGTCACGATACCAGCCGTGCTCCACCCCGCCGCGATCAATCTGTCGAGCGCCGCCTTGCTCGCATCGCGTGGACGGAAAATCAGCAGATGCGCATGTTCGAGCGCCGCCGCGAGCCTTTCACCCAGAGCCTCGCGATGCTCGGGCGAAACGGCATAAATCAGTCCCGCTTTATTCTCAGTAGAGAGCGGACCTTCCGGATAATTTCCATAGGGGCCTTCGGTCGTCCCGCGCTCTCTCTCGGCATTGATAATGCCGCCAGTGACCACGCCGTGCTCCGTGGTCGAGAGTCTATGGGCATAGTGGTCCGCCAGCACCAGCTGACCATGCAGGCCTGTGACAAAGCTGGCGATAGCGAAACGCTCATACAGGCTCACCTCGCTCGCATCACGCGGCGAAAACAGCGCCTCATAGGCCTTCTGGATATTGTCGCGCGCCACTTCACGGTGCCGACGCAATTGGTCCAGATGCGAGCCGGGCGTGATCGACAGCACCAGATCGATAAAATCGCTACTCATTGTGTTTCCTCTCTTAACTGGCAATGGCGACGGCGGGCGCATTGCGCCAGCCCAGCGCCGGGGCTACGTCTCGCGCGGCAAGTTCGAGCGAGCGCAAAATGAGCGCGTGTGGCGGATCAACCGAATGCACCTGGAAGGAGATATCGGTGGCGCGATCGAGCACGGGGTCTTGCGACAGGCTTTCAGTCACCGCTTCGGCCGAGCCCACATGGGTATCGGTCAGCGTGATCAGCTCCTGCAGCGTTAGCGGCGCGGTGATCCCCGCAGCTTGCGCAGTTTTCGCGCCAAACCCACGCAGTCCTTGATCAGCCCAATGCAAGGCGCTGGCGTGATTATCAGCCACGAACAGTGTTCGCGACGCGAGTATGCGCGGCTCCACACCCTTGGGCAGGTTTTCGAGATAGGCGTCGATAATCGGCTGTTGCAGATCGGCAAGGCTGGCCTTGGGATTGTCATTGCTGCGCGGCTGAGTTCGAGACAGCATCAACCCATCGCCCGCCTGCCCGGCCCGAACACCACCTTCAACCGAAAAAGTCGCCTGCCAGATGCGATTGAGCAGCGCCTGGCCATCAGGATAAAGCCGATTGCCCCCGCCCACCTCCTCGCCGGCAAAAGCCTTGCGCAGAATAGTGAGGTTAGCGCCGTTGATCGGTCCGCGCTGCGCGCTGTCGAGGCCAAAGGCGGTAAAGGACTCTGGGGTGCCGCCACTACCGATGCCGATTTCGACCCGGCCATTACTCAACAGATTGAGTACAACGGCATCTTCGGCGACCCGCAACGGCAACTCCAACGGCAGGGTAATGATCCCCGTGCCGAGGCGAATAGTCTTCGTCTTCGCCGCCACATGGCTCAGGAAGACAAGTGGCGATGGTAGCCCACCCTCAGCGCGGTGAAAGTGGTGCTGCGCCACCCAAGCCGAGTCAAAGCCGAGGTTTTCGGCATGCACGATTTGTTCGGTGGCGAGGCGATAGCGCTCTGCAGGCGAAACATCGTCCAATAGGCGGGTGAAAAAGCCCAGGCGTTTTTGTCTGGTCATTGTGCCGCTCCAGCAAACTCGAAGTTTTGACGGGCGGCGAGTGCACGGCCTGGAATGGCCGCGAGCAGTGCGCGCGTATATTCAGTTGAGGGATTGGTGAAAACGTCGGAGACAAGTCCGGTCTCGACCGCCCTGCCTGCCTGCATAACCGTGACCGTGTGGGCGATCTGGCGCACCACTGAGAGGTCATGGGTTACGAAGAGGTAGGTCAGACCCAACTGCTCCTGGAGTTCCGTCAGAAGCTCAAGGATCTGCGCCTGCACGGTCACGTCCAGCGCTGAAACGGCTTCATCAAGCACCACAAAGCGCGGTTCGAGGATCAGCGCCCGAGCAATGGCCACGCGCTGGCGCTGACCACCTGAAAGCGCACGTGGGTGGCGCTTGAGCACGTCAATCGGCAGACCAATTTTTTCAGTTAACTCAGCCGCACGCTCATCGCGGTCGCGCCGCGAGACCGTGCCGAAATTGCGCAGGGGTTCGCCAACAATATCGATAATGGTCTGGCTCGGATCGAGCGAGGAAAAGGGGTTTTGATAAACGAGCTGCACATCGCGTCGGAACGTCCGCTTGGCCGCGCCGATGAGATTGGTGGTTTCCACCCCATTGATCACAATGCTGCCCGCACTTGGCTTCTGCAATCCAACAATAGACCGCGCCGTGGTGGTCTTTCCCGAGCCCGATTCCCCCACCAAAGCGTGCGTTGTGCCCGGTGCGATGGAGAAGGACAGGCTATCGACCGCCACCACTTGGCGCGCGCCAACTGGGAAGACCTGCCGCACCCCTTCAACAACCACCGCGGGCTCTGCCGCCCTTGGCGCCGGCTTGAATTGGGTCTTGGTCAGAGCTGGCGCGTCAGAGAGCAGTTGACGGGCATAGGCGCTTTTCGGTGCAGCCAAGAGCAGTCCTGTTGGCCCCTCTTCCTGCACTTCACCCTTGCGCAATACGACAATTCGGTCGGCCCGGTCCGCCGCCACGCCGAGATCATGAGTTACCAGCAGCACCGAAGTGCCGAACTCGGCGCGCAACTCGTCGATCAGATCGAGAATGCGGTGCTGCACGGTCACGTCAAGGGCGCTTGTGGGCTCATCGGCAATGATCAATGCAGGCCTCAAGGCAACCGCGATGGCGATGAGCACACGCTGCTTCATACCGCCTGAGAGTTCATGCGGATATTGGTGGTAGCGCAGCTCTGGTTCGTTCAGCCCCACACGGGTGAGCAGTTCAATCACGCGTTGCCGCCGCAATTTCCCATTACGCCAACCATGAAGCGCCAGAACTTCCTCGACCTGACGGCCAATCGGCTGCACCGGATTGAGGGTGCTGGCCGGATCTTGCGGGATAAGGCTGATGACCTGTCCGCGCACTGCATCGAGGCGGCGCTGCGACCATGCGCTGATGTCCGCCTCGTTGAGGCGAATTGTGCCCCCATCGATCCGACCGTTATCCGGCAAAAGCCCAATGACAGCCTGCGCCGTCGTGGTCTTGCCCGAGCCGGATTCCCCGACCAAGGCGACGACTTCCCCCGCACCGACTGTGAAGGACACGGAGTTGACGACCTGCTTCCGGCCGTCGGCCATGGCGTAGGAAATGCTCAGATTATCAACCGCCAAAACAGGCGGCTTGGCATGCGAGAAGAAGTGCATATTCATGACGATCTCCGCAGTGATTGGCTGATGCGATTTGCAGCAAGAACAACAAGGATGACGGCAAAGCCGGGGAAGGCCGAGAGCCACCAAGCCGAGGTCAGATATTTCCGACCCTCCGAAATCAGGAGCCCCCATTCGGGCGTTGGCGGCGGCGCGCCATAGCCCAGAAAACCCAGGGTCGAGATGGCGAGAATGGCAGTGCCGAATTGCAGCGCGGCGAAGGCAATCATGGTGCCGAGCGAATTGGGTAATACGTGCCGCCACAGCACCGCAGCAAAGCCTCCGCCGCTGCCGAATGCGGCTTCCACGTAATCGGCGCGGCGTACCTTGATCACCTCCGACCGCATCAAGCGAGCAAAGCCTGCAATGGTCGTGACACCTACCGCCGCAGCAACATTGATCGTGCCAAAGCCAAGAATGATGATGATGGAAAGTTGAAGCAGCAGCCCCGGCACCGACAAGAGAACATCAACAAGGCGCATGATTAGCGTATCAATTCTGCCCCCGGCCGACCCTGAGATCAGCCCCAGTGCCGCGCCACCGACAAAGCCGACGATAACCGCGACAAGCGCGCCGGAGAGCGAATTGAACGCGCCGTAGATAATGCGCGCCAAGACATCGCGACCGATTTCATCAGTCCCAAACCAGTGCGCGGCATCGGGCGCTCGCAGCTGATTGCCCGGCAGGCCAATTGTCCCGCTATGTGGGGTGAACAGTCCCGGCGCGACCGCAAAGGCGACGGCAAGGGCGATCACCACCCAGGCTAGCACCAAGGTCACGTCAACCCGAGGCAAACGCCCAGGGCCAGTCTTGGCCCGAAAGACATCAAGCGTCGTCATGCGCCAACCTCCAGATTGCGTTTCAGACGGGGATCGATCAGCGGCGCGACGAGATCGACAATGAGGTTGATGAGCACAAAGCCCAGCGCCGCCAGCAGCACGATGGCCTGCAATACGGCCGTGTCCTGATTGCTCACCGCCTGTTCGGTCACCCGGCCCAGGCCATTGATGCCGAAAACGGTTTCCGTCACCACGGCTCCGGCCAGCAGCTCGCCGAACAACAGTCCCGCAACGGTCAGAACCGGCAGTAGCGCATTGCGCAGTACATGCCGCCACAACACGCCCTTACGCGTTGCGCCCTTGGCCCGCGCGACAGAGACGAAAGGCTGCGCCTCCACCTGATCAAGGCTCTGGATGAGGATTTGTGCCAAGGGCGCGGCGATGGGCAGGGCCAGGGTTAGCACCGGCAAGACCAAGGCCTGAAACTCGTTGGGGTTGATGATCGGCACCAACCGCAGGCGGAACGAAAAGATTTGGATCAGCATGATGCCGAGCCAGAATACCGGAACGGAGACAATGAGCGCAGGCAGCGTGACAAGAGCATTTCGCAGCCAGCGGAACGGCGCGAGCGTTGCGGCAAAGGCCAAGGCAAAGGCGACCACGACAGCAGCCACCACAGCCAAAGACGCCAGCTTCAAGGTCGGCGGCAGGTTGACCGCCAGCACATGCGTCACCGGCACGCCAGCCTGCATTGAGTAGCCAAAACTACCCTTTGCAAAGTTCCAGAGCGTATTACCATACTGCACCCAGAGCGGCGCATCGGCTCCATAGAGCAGCCGGATTTCGGCAATCTGCTCAGCGCTCAGCCCCATTTCCGGGTTCTGATATTTGATCAAAATAGCGTCGCCGGGCAGCGCCTGCAGCAATAGGAATGACGCAGTGAACGCCAGCAGTAGCACGATGGCCGCCTGCCCAATCCGATGTGCGAGATATGTCATCAAACCTCTCCAGCAAGGGATGTTTTTCGGTGGCGCCCCGATGACCGGGGCGCCTGACCGCCTCAGCGCGGCGCGAGCCAGGTGCTGTAGAAGCTTGGGCGCGCCACAGCCTCGAAGCCCACACCGTTGACATAGGGCGCTCCTGCAAAAACCTGCGGCTCCTCGAAGATCGGGATCACATAGGCCTGGTCGAGAAGGTAGGCCTGCACCTGCCCTGTCAGCTCAAGGCGCTTGGCGCTGTCAGCTTCCGAAGCGATCGCCACAAGCAATTTGTTCAGCTCGGGGTCTTCCCAGGTTGCATTGGCGTTGAGCCCGCCCTTTTGCAGCAGAGCATCACGATTGGTCGGATAGAAATTGGATTTGATCACGTCCGGATCGGCGCGGCCCACCATGGCCGGGGTCACCGGGGTCTTGAGCGGGTCGAGGCGATCGACAGCGGCGCTGCCGGCGTCACCGGCCAGCACGTTCAACTTGACACCCACCTGCGCCCACTGCTGGCTCAGCAGTTGCAAGGAGGCCCGGCTCTGAGGCTGTGGCAGCGACTCATAGACATTGAGCTCGAGCTTCTGCCCATCCTTTTCGCGGATGCCATCGGCTCCCACGGTCCACTCGGCCTCATCCAGCAGTGCCTTAGCGCGCTCAACGTCATGGACAAGCTTGTCGCTGAGGTCGACATAGCCAAGCGCTGTGGAGGCAATCACCGAAGTCGCGACGGGATAATGCTCAGAAAATATCGTCTCTACGATTTCCTTGGCATTAGTCGCCGCCGTCAGCGCCTGGCGCACCTTAACGTCAGCGACTAGCGGGTTTTCCGGACGGAACACAGCATTGTTGTTGACCCCACGGGTCGGTGCAGAATGGATCAGATAGTTTTGCGCTTCCACTTGTGGCTCGTCATAGGCCTGGATCTGGCGAATGAAATCGGCCTGACCCGCCAGCAGAGCACCGATGCGCACACTGTCTTCCGGCGTTACGATAAACTGGATGCCGTCGAGATAAGCGCGGCCCTGATGCTCGAGACTAGCCGGTCCCCATTTGTAGTCTTCGCGCACCTTGAGGTTGAGGCTCTGCCCCAGCACTTCGCTCTCCACCACAAATGGGCCCGAGCCGATGATTTTGGTGGCGTCACCCAATTCGTCATAGGGCAGCGCCAGGACATCCGGAGACACAAGACCAGACCCAATCACCGAGGTCGCTTGCAAAAAGCCGGGCGCTGGCGCCTTGAAGGTGAAGCGAATGGTCAGCGGATCGATGACTTCGCTACTGGCGTAGTTATTGATTGCCTCGGCGACCGGGTAGCCCAGTGTTTTGTCGCCGAGACCAAAGATGTCGAAATTCTTTTTGACGGCCTCCGCATCAAGCGGCGTGCGATCGGAAAAGCTCACGCCCTCGCGCAGCTTGAACACGTATTCGGTGGCGTCCTCATTGATCTCCCAGCTCTGGGCGATCCACGGCTCGATCGCGAGCGTTTCCGGATTTTGCCAGGTCAGCTTGTCGGTGATCTGATTGAGAATGCCGCTATTGGGGTAAAATCCGCCAGCGGGTGGGTAAAGGTTAGTATGGGCTTGCTGTTCGAGGTAAATCAGCGTCCCGCCCTGCACCGGCGCATCCTGCGCCATCACCCCGAGCGCTGAGACAGAAGCAAAGAGCGCGCCCAAGAGCATGGTTCTGCTGCGCTTTTTGCCATTCGTGATCGACAAGAACATTCGAGGCCCCTTTTTCTCAACGACCGGTTTGCGGTCTTCATCTGAGAAAAAGCCTACGAGGATTGGCGAACAACACAACAAACTCTACAGAACTAGTCGTCTATTATTACGTGCGACCAGGTAGTGTTTTTTCTTAATTTTTCAGTCTTCGTAGAAAGTGCGCATTTCGGGGGTAACACTAGTCTGGAGCGCCGCCGCCTAGAGATGCAAATGGCACGCGCCCCTCAATATATCGCCCCCACTCGTGTAGGAACGAGGCTTAAGACGTAGAAAGCGAGGCCCTGCGGCAGTGTGCAATGCTACACAGAACCACCCCTTAGCTTTCATTGCGCGTCCAATAGCTAGTGGTCGATCAATCAATACTTTTAACCAGCCATGATGCGGCGCGACTGGGCTGCCAAACTGTTTGGGAGACTAACCGGAATGCCTGTGGTCGCCCCAATTCCTGCATTCCCCAACGCAATGCAGGAATTGGTGACTGCGTCTTTCTTCTGATTGCGAAACTCGCTCCTACGCGCGTCCGAGTGCTGTATCGACCAAGGCAGCCCAATATCGAGCGCCAGAGGTTAGAATGCTGTCGTTGAAGTCATAGGTAGGGCTGTGCAGCACGCAGCCAGGTCCTTGGTTACCTGCACCGAGGAATACAAACGCGCCAGGTTTTGCCTCGAGCATGAATGCGAAGTCCTCCGAGCCCATCAACGGCTTTTCGGTGACTTCGAACTTATCAGCACCGAGCGCTGCAATCGCCGCGTCCGTGGCAAGAGCCGTCTCGCGGGGGGTATTTATCGAGGCCGGGCACGCTTTGCGATAGTCTAGATGGCCTTCGATGCCAAAGCTTGTGGCGACCCCAGCGACGACTTCTGCCATGCGCTTCTGGATCATGGCTTGGGTCGATTTATCGAGGTGGCGCGTACATCCCGAAACCGTGGCGGTGTCAGGCAGGACATTGCAACTGTCACCGCCATGGATTTGCGTTACCGAGATGACGGCAGCGTTCTGCGGATCAAGATTGCGCGAGACAATGGATTGCAGTTGAGTGTGAACCTGCCCAGCCGCCAGCAACACGTCTTGCCCAAGATGAGGCTGGGCCGCGTGTGCACCTTGGCCGGTCAAAGTGATGTCAAATAAGTCGATGGCGGCCATTTGAGTGCCGACGCGGACGGTGACCATGCCCTCTTCGATGCCAGGCATATTGTGCAGGCCGTAGACGGCGTCCATTGGGAAAAGATCGAAAAGCCCATCTTGGATCATTGCTGCCGCGCCTTGGCCCAATTCTTCAGCAGGCTGAAAGATCAGGTGCAAGGTGCCAGAGAAGGTCGCTTGCGATGCGAACCATTTCGCACCGCCGAGCAACATGGCCATGTGTCCGTCGTGACCACAGGCATGCATCTTGCCTTCCATCCGCGACGCGTGAGGCAGGTTAGTCCGCTCGTGAATCGGTAACGCGTCCATGTCGGAACGCAAGCCAATCGAAGGCCCCTGCCCGCGCCGGAGTGTGCCGACAACGCCTGTCTTGCCCAAACCGCGATGGACCTCATACCCGAATTCGGTCAGCAGCTTGGCAACACGGTCCGACGTCCAGACTTCTTGGAAACCCAGCTCTGGGTTTCGATGAAACTCACGACGCCAAGCGATCATCTCGCTTTCGATCGATGCAAAGAATGCGTCCGGCGACATTGTGAACTCCTAAGAAATTTCCGGGCGAGAGAACGGTTGAGAGCTCGGCAGATCGGCCGCCAAGCTCTATGCCTATTAGGCAGCGGGGTGACCCGGTACGCCATTGCGGCGACGGATAGCGCGCTGCGGCTTGTAGGCGATGTCATCCAGTGGATAGATCGGACGAGCGCGCTTAAAGGGCAAATTTTCGACCTGATAGGATGTCATGCCTGGTGTTTGAACCACGACGCACTCACCGGCCTCGGCGAAGTTCATGGTGTAGTGATAACCTGAGCGGGTGACGACGATGTCATAAAGTTGAGGTTCGATGCCCATCACCACGAAGTTGTTCGGGTCGATATAGTAGCAAGGCAGTTCCGTCAGAACGATGTCGATAGCGCCAACGCGAACAACGGCGAACGGGCCCGTTGGCTCGGACAACCCTGCACCCGACGGACCACGACGGGTGTAGCGCTCATTCTCGCTGATCCGTACGAGCTCCCCGGTCACTGTTACGGGCTCGAAAAAGCCCGACATTCCGCCCCCGACGGACAGTGTCACAACGTCACCAACAGCATGCTGACGCAGTGCGGCCATAGCCGCAGGGTCGGTAATCGGGATCGCAGCCTTGATTTCCGGCGCCAGCTCCAACACGCGTTTGAGAATATGCGTGCTATCCCCCAATCCACCACCGGCAACGCGGTCTCCCTGATCACCCAAGATCAGCGCCCGCTTCTGCTCTGCAGATTTGGCACGCAGAATCTGTTGGTCGAGGTCGGCGAAAGTCTCTCTCAAGCTATCACGCGCGCCCCACAGGCCAGTCGCGAGTTCCTCTGCGAATGCCATCGCTTCGCTGTGGATGCCGTTGCCATATACAAGAATGGTCTGGCCGACGTTTTCGATATCCAAGAACTGCTGAACAGTGAAGATACTGGAGTCGACCACCCGACCAGTAGCCTCTGCTGCACGGGACCGCTCATAAAGCGAAAACAGCGGTTCCTGATCGTGACGGTCGTTCCCAAGCGTCAGCATTGGGAAATGGATATAGGCGCAAACGGGCTCGAACTCACCGTTGATGATGTCCATTGTCTTGGCGAAGAGCCGATGACCGGTCTCGCCCATGTCAATGTGCGGGTTGGTCTGGAAAGCGGTGAGATAATCGCACTCAGCGATAGTGTGCTCGGTGACATGGGCATGCAGATCAAAGCCTGCCGTGATCGGCACATGCGGTCCGACCACACTACGCACGGCTTGCATGAGATCGGCCTCAGGATCATCGAGCTCAGTAGTCATCATCGCGCCGTGCAATGCTAGAACGATCGCATCGTACGTGCCTGCCGCCGCTGCCTCGACCACTACATTCTTGAAATACTCATAGATGGAGTGTTCAACGCGCCCACCTGCGCCAAAGCGCATGTCGATGGGGCAAACGACTTCCACACCAGCCTGTTCCGCCATATCAATGACGCCACCCGCGACAGTGTTTGTGCCGCGCAATCGAGCTATGCTCGCGTCGCCTTCGTGCAACTGACACTGCGCATGTGACATCACGTATGGATTAAAGCTGTGCGCTTCTTGAATCAGGTGCGCGAGCAAAAGGCGGCGATTGGGCATGACGACACTCATAAAGTCTCTGAGCGGAGCGCCAGAGATGCTGGTCTATTGGCAGCATCGTGAAAAACCACCTCGCCCAGGTCAATGACTACAACAGCAACGTTGCATTTTCTCACCTGCGAAATGGACGCCAGACCACAAACTAGAGCTTGATTTACCTCGGTTTTTTACTCCAAAGCTGACACTCAGCGTGGATAGCACGCACATCCGCCGCCCCAGACCTCGCGTCATGGTTAGTATATTGAACGCACGGTTTTTGCCCCGTTGTCCAATCTGCGTCCGCTCGGTCACTCTGAAAGACAAGCGACTGTCACAAGCGCTACAAGATTGGGAGAAAATCGAATGAAACGTCGCAGCTTCCTTGCGCTGGGAACCGCAGCCTCTGCCTTATTGGCAACTGGCGCCCTCCCTAGAGTAGCTTTTGCTCAGGACGCGCAGAAGACTCTAAAGCTGTTCTACACCACGAACCTGGTCAGCCTTGACCCAGTGACCTCTACCGCAGAAACCGTCATTCAGCACGGCTACTATGTTTTCGATACGCTTTTCGGTGTTGACGAGAACTTTGCACCGCAGCCGCAGATGGTCGACACCTATTCGATGTCGGAAGATGGTCTGGCGTGGACCTTCACCCTGCGCGAAGGCCTCAGCTTCCATGATGGTGCACCAGTTACGGCAGAAGACTGCGCAGCATCAGTGCACCGTTGGAGCCAGATCGACGGCTTTGGGCGTCTGCTTGGGGAAGCGACCGAAACCATCGAAATCGTCGACGACGTCACATTCAGCATTAACCTGAAGTGGAAGTTCCCGCGCATGCTCGATGCTCTGGCGAAGGTACACTCCTCGCCGTGTTTCATCATGCCGGCACGCCTAGCCGCGCAGCCAACCTCTGAACCTGTCACCGAAATGGTTGGCTCGGGCCCGTATAAGTTCATCGCTGAACAGTTCGTCTCCGGCAGTAAGGCTGTCTACGAGAAGTTCGAAGGGTACAAACCACGCGCTGAACTGGGCGCAATGACTGCTGGCGGCAAAGTTGCCAAGTTTGACCGCATTGAGTGGGTGATCAACACCGACCCGGCGACCGGTCTGAACGCACTCAACCAAGCAGAAGTCGATATTCTGCAGTATGTCTCCGCTGACCTGTTCCCACTGATCGAAGGTCGCGACGACGTAAAAGCAATCCCGTACAACGCACAGGTTCCAATCGTTCGTTTCAACAGCACTCAGGCGCCGTTCAACAACGCCGAGTTCCGCCGTATCGCGGCGCGCGCGCTGTCCCCGAAGGACGTTCTGGCCTCGCTCGTCGACCAGATTCCTGACCTCTACTCTGATTGTAAGGCGACGTATCCCTGTGGCCTTCCGGGTGTAATCGAAAACGCTGGCGAACTGTTTGACATCTACCAAGGCGATTTCGAACGCTCTAAAGCAGAACTGGCAGCAGCAGGTTACAATGGCGAACGCGTCGTTATCCTCAACCCTACGACCAGCTTCATCGGCACAACAGTATCGACCATTGTTGCTGACCAGTTGCGCAAGGCCGGCTTCAACGTTGACCTGCAGGACATGGATTGGGGCACATTGCTTGAGCGACGCCGGTCGCGTGAATCTGTCGACAACGGTGGCTGGTCTATCTTCACCTCCGCCTGGACACCAGTTTCTATCGCGAACCCAGCCCTAAACCCGTTCATGCGTGGTGATGGCGATGCGGGCTACGCTGGCTGGTATGAGAATGCAGAGCTGGAAGGCCTCATCACTGAATGGATGCAGGCAGAAACACAGGAAGACAACGTCACTGTCTTCGCGCGGATCCAGGACATGCTGGTTGAGGAAGTGCCCACGGTTCCTCTCGGTCAGTTCTATAGCATCGTCGCAGCGCGCTCCAACATTACCGGTCTTGAACCAAAGCCTGTAATCTACCCTTGGCTCCTCGACCGCGTATAAACCGATCCTGCGGAGGCTTTCGAGCCTCCGCATTCCCAACATTGCTAGGGTGCCGCAGAGCACTAAGGATGGCTTATGCTCCCATTCGTTTTTTGGCGGACGCTCGCCTCTATTCCTGTCGTGGCGCTCGTAGCATTGCTGGTTTTCAGCATGCTGTATCTTACTCCCGGCGACCCAGCGACAATGCTGGCGGGCGAAGCAGCGTCAGATGCGGATATCGAGCGCATCCGCGAAGCATTGGGCCTCAATAAGGGCTTTATTGAGCGCTTCAGCATTTGGGCTTTGGCACTCATCCAGGGCGATTTTGGCTCTTCCATCTACACCAAAATTCCGGTTCTCCAGACCATACTCTCCCGTCTCGAGCCGACATTATCGCTTATGGCTTTGACTTGCGTAATAGCGGTTACCGTTGCCATACCGCTCGGCGTTCTCGCCGCTTGGAAACGAGGCTCGGCTCTGGATGCCGCAGTTATCGGCGGCGCTGTTCTGGGCACCTCCGTGCCGGTGTTCGTGATGGGGTATTTGCTCGCCTACCTCTTTTCAGTTCGCTTAGGGTGGTTCCCCGTTCAGGGCTATAACCCCATCGCCAGCGGGTTCAGTAAGTGGGTGATGAGCATTCTGCTTCCCTCCTTCGTGCTTTCACTTGGGTTTATCGCCTCGATTGCCCGCATTACCCGCGCCACCATGCTCGAAGTGCTCTCTCAAGACTACGTGCGAACGGCCCGCGCCAAAGGTCTTTCTGAGCGCGCAGTGCTGTTCGTTCACTCCCTACGCAACGCTGCTGTACCAATCGCGACCGTCGTCGGTCAGGGTGTCGTCATGCTCATCGGCGGCGCTGTTGTAACCGAAACCGTCTTCAACATCCCAGGGATTGGCCGTCTGACCGCTGACGCGATCTTCCAACGCGACTATCCGATCATTCAAGGCATCGTGCTGCTGTTCAGCTTTGCCTATGTCTTCGTGAACATCCTCATCGACGTCTTCTATGCGGCCATGGATCCGCAGATGCGCCGCTAACCAGAGCCCAGCCCCGGACATGACGAAAATGACAATCCTAAGTGCCATTCGTCGCCACCCCAGTGTGGTGTTTGGCGCAACTGTAGTTCTAGTACTCGCCACTATCGCCATTTTAGCGCCATGGCTGGGCACCGTAGACCCAACAGCAATGTCGCCCGCGATGCGCAATCGCGCTCCGTCTGCGGAACACTGGTTCGGCACAGACTCATTCGGCCGAGACATCTACTCTCGCGTTCTCTACGGCGCCCGTGTGTCGCTGACAGTTGGCCTGAGCGTAGCCGTTATCGCATCGCTTATCGGCATCGTCATCGGCCTGTTAGCGGGTTACGTCCGCGTCCTTGAAGGCCCTCTAATGCGCCTCATGGATGCGATCATCTCCATCCCATCTATCTTGCTAGCCATCGCTCTGATGACCCTGATCGGCGGTAGCGTGGTCAATGTGATCATAGCCATCGCAATTACGGAAATTCCGACCGTTGCACGCTTGGTTCGTGCCGGTGTCCTGAGCCTCCGCAACAAGCCATACATCGAGGCTGCGCTGACTGGCGGTACGCCGGAGTGGAAAATAGTGCTCAAGCATATTCTTCCCAACACCATGACCCCCGTGATTATCGCCGCCACATTCATCTGCGCCTCAGCCATGGTGGTGGAGTCGATCCTGTCGTTCATCGGTGCAGGCACGCCTTCAAGCATTCCATCCTGGGGCAATATCATCTCGGAAGGCCGCACGCTCTGGCAGGTTAAGCCACACATCGTGTTCTTCCCTGCTGCTTTCCTTTCTGTCTGCATTCTTGCTGTGAACGTCCTTGGTGACGGCCTGCGCGACATGCTTGACCCACGCGCTCGCTGATCACGGAACAGACCATGACCAATCCACTCCACACACAGGTCTCCTCCCCGCCGAGCCTTTTAAGCGTGCGCGATCTCAACGTGTCGTTCCGAACTCAAGGCGATTGGAAGCAGGTTCTTCAGAACATCTCATTCGATTTGACCGCCGGCCAAACACTGGCCGTCGTGGGCGAAAGTGGCTCTGGCAAAAGCGTCAGCGCGCTGGCGGTCATGGGCCTCCACGACCCGGTTCGGACGAAGATCACCGGACGCGCGCAATTTGAAGGCAAAAACCTCTTCGACCTGCCCGCCTCTGAAATGAACGCCATCCGTGGCAATAAGATCTCGATGATCTTTCAGGAGCCGATGACCTCACTCAATCCGGTGCTGACCGTTGGCCAGCAACTCTGCGAGACCATCCGTCGCCACCGTGATGTATCGGCCGCGGAGGCCAAAAAGCTCGCCATTGAGCTGATGGACAAGGTTCACATTCCATCAGCCGCGGCGCGCTTTGACGAATATCAGCATCGGTTCTCTGGTGGCATGCGCCAGCGCATCATGATCGCAATGGCTCTGGCGTGCCAACCCAAGATCTTGATTGCTGACGAGCCGACAACTGCGCTTGACGTGACGGTGCAGGCGCAAATCCTCAACCTGATCAAGGAGCTACAGCGCGAAGAAGACATGGCCGTGCTCTTCATCACCCACGACATGGGCGTGGTGGCGGAAGTTGCTGACCAGACCATGGTGATGTTCCGCGGGGACATGCTGGAAACTGGATCGTCAGAACAGGTATTCCTGAAGCCTGAAAATGCCTACACGCGAAAGCTTCTTGCCTCTGTGCCGAAGCTGGGCGACGTGGCTCATATCAATACCCCAATCCCGTTCCCCGAAATCATCGATGGCCAACCCCAGCCCGTCGAGCCCTGCGCCGATACAGTTAGAACCGACATCGAACCGGTCCTTCGCGTCCAAAACCTGAGGACCCGATATGACGTTCGTGGCGGAATTCTCAATCAGGTGCGCTCACGCGTTCACGCAGTTGAGGGCATTTCATTTGATCTCTACCAAGGCGAAACTTTGGCCATCGTGGGAGAGTCTGGCTGTGGAAAGACAACAACCGGCCGCAGCCTCATGGGTCTGGCGCCGGTAGTCGATGGCACTGTAACGCTTGATGGCGTTCAGATTACGGGCAAAATGCCAAATGGCAAAATAGCTGCTCACACGGCCCAAACGCGACCGAAAATCCAGTTCATATTCCAAGACCCGTTCGCGGCCCTCAATCCGCGCCAGCGTATCGCCGACGCGATTGTTGAGCCCTACCTCGAACAGGGGCTGGGCAGGCGAGAGCAGGCCAAGGCTTTGGTGCCAGAGTTACTCGAGAAAGTTGGTCTTCCTGCACAAGCTGCGGAGCGCTTCCCGCATGAGTTTTCAGGGGGACAGCGTCAGCGCATCTGTATCGCCCGAGCGCTCTCGGTAAACCCTAAGGTGCTCGTCGCCGACGAAGTGGTGTCCGCACTCGATGTCTCGATCAAAACGCAGGTAATCAACCTGTTGCTTGAGCTTCAGGCAAAGACGGGAATTTCGTTGATTTTCATCAGCCACGACATGGCTGTGGTCGAGCGCATCAGCCATCGCGTGGCGGTGATGTATCTCGGTGAAATCGTCGAGATTGGTCCGCGCCAATCGATCTTCAACGCCCCGCAGCACGCCTATACCCAAACGCTCATCGGAGCAGTTCCGGTGGCAGATCCCGCCAATAGGCACATCATTCGACCCGTTATTGATCGTGAACTTGCCTCCCCGGTGCGGATGCCGGATTTCGTGCCGCCGGCCCGCTCCTATCGCGAAGTGGCAAAGCACCACCTCGTGCGTATCGACTGAGAGTTCTGATCAGCCCGTCAATAAGTTGGCGGGCTGATCGCGCTAAAGATCTCGCTTTCTCCGTCCGACACATTCTTAAATGCGTGCGGAACACGGCTATCGAAATAATAGCTGTCGCCCCGTTCTAACACGCGTGTCTGGTCACCGACGGTAACCTCCACTGCACCCGAGATGACGATCCCAGCCTCCTGCGCAACATGCGAGAAGAGATTGCCCGTGTTGGTCCCAGGCTTATAACGTTCGTGCAGAACCATCATATTGCGGTGCGGAAAATCAAAACCCACAACGCGATAGGAAATGGCGTCTATGCGTCCAATCTCGACCAAGTCCTCGGACCGGTAGAACGGGCTATATCTCTGTCCTGAATCATGACCAGAAAAGAAGCCTGAGAGCGTCAGACCTAATGCGTCGAGAATTGCGCCCAGCGTATCTATCGACGGGCTCATTTTATCGCGTTCGATGAGCGAAATAGTGGAATGTGAGACCCCAGAGCGCGCCGCGAGCTCCCGCACCGTCAAATTTCGGCGTCGACGATGCTCGTAAATCTGGCCACCGATCTTGGGCATTAGAGCGCTCTTTCTAACCAGCTGAGCGAAGTGTGGTGAGTTTAGTCACCATCGCTGTTTCGTGGAATTGTCGTTGTCTTACAGGTGTTTCATGTTGCGAACATCATCTGTTGTCAACCGAGACCACACACCAAATGACCACTCGCTTCACCACCGTCAAATCCCGCGTCGAGCATATCAAGGCGCCAGTCGCCGACGTGGTGGCCGACAGCTCGGCAATCGAGAACACCGTCAAGGACGTTATCGCGGCCGTACGCGAACGTGGCGATGCTGCGGTTCGTGAGTTCTCTGAACGCTTCGACAAGGTTGCGC
This sequence comes from Devosia sp. MC532, assembly GCF_016461625.1. Lineage (NCBI taxonomy): Bacteria > Pseudomonadati > Pseudomonadota > Alphaproteobacteria > Hyphomicrobiales > Devosiaceae > Devosia > Devosia sp. MC532. The sequence continues at coordinate 128,278 of NZ_JAEMNZ010000005.1, forward strand.
CAGAAACACTCGAAGTGACCATGGCAGAGCGTCTTGCGGCAGTTGAAGCGCTGGATCCGCAAACCCGCGCCGATACAGAATTTGCCATCGCTAACGTGAGCGCCTTTGCCAAGGCCCAGCTTGCCACTTTGGCGCCCCTGGAAGTCGAACTGCTGCCCGGTCTTCACCTCGGCCATCGCATCATCCCAATCGAGACCGTCGGTTGCTACGTGCCAGGCGGCCGCTATCCGCTGCTCTCCGCACCAATCATGACCATCGTTCCGGCCAAGGTTGCGGGCTGCGATAACGTCGTTGCTTGCCTGCCGCCAAACGCACATGAGGCGATGATTGCTGGCTGCCACCTGTCGGGCGCAGATCGCATCTTCCGAGTCGGCGGCGCTCAGGCAATCGCGGCAATGGCACTCGGCACTGAATCCATTCCTCAGGTCGATAAGATCTTCGGCCCGGGCAATGCCTTCGTCAACGAAGCCAAGCGACAGTCGTTCGGCCCAGTCGGCATTGACCAGCTCGCAGGCCCTTCCGAGATCTATGTTGTTGCTGACGACACGGGCAATGCGGAACTGATCGCAACCGATCTGCTAGCGCAGGCGGAACACGACATTCGCACTCGCGTCGGCCTGATCACGACCTCGCGTCGTTTGGCAGAGGAAACCCTCGCTGCAGTGGAACGCCAGTTGCTCGATCTGCCAACCGCACCGACCGCTGGTCAGGCATGGCGCGACTATGGTGAAATCGCAGTCTGCGCGACCGAGCAGGATATGATCGACTACTCGGATTTCATCGCTGCCGAACATTTGCAGGTTCACACCGCCGACGCTAAGGAATTCGCTCTGAAGTTGCGCAACTATGGTTCGCTCTTCATCGGCGAAAACGCTTCCGTTGTGTATTCCGATAAGTGCTGTGGCACCAACCACACCCTGCCAACCATGGCCGCTGGTCGCTATACCGGTGGTCTGTGGGTCGGCTCCTACGTCAAGACCTGCACCCATCAATTCCTCGACCCAGAGGGCGTTGAGCAGGTTGCGCCTCCAGCAATTCGCCAGAGCGCATCCGAAGGCCTCGAAGGTCACCGCCGCGCCGCCGCTGCCCGCGTGAAATAATACCTATACTTGACCTAACTCTTGTCACCGCGGTCCACTGCGGTGACATTTTTTAGCCAGGGAACACCAATGTCCTCGCCTTCGCTCGACCCCGTATTTGCCTATATCGATGCTCGTAGTGATGAATACGTCGCCCGGTTGATGGATTATGTGCGCCATCCCTCCATCAGCGCGCATAATATCGGGATCGCAGAGGTCAGCCAGATGCTCGTCACGCAGCTGAGCGAACTGGGCATGGAGGTTGAGGCGATCCCCTCAAAAGGCCATCCGTTTGTCTTGGGGCGCTATCAAGTTGACCCAGCCAAGCCCACGGTTTTGCTCTATGGCCACTATGATGTGCAGCCGCCTGACCCTCTAGAACTTTGGGACAGCCCGCCGTTCGAGCCAACGATCCGTAATGGACGCATTTATGCCCGTGGCGTTGGCGATAACAAAGGCCAGCACTTCGCCCAGATCATGGCACTTGAGGCCCATCTAGCAGTGCATGGCACCCTGCCATGCAATGTGCTTTTGCTCTTAGAAGGCGAAGAGGAGATCGGTTCACCTCAGATCGCAGACTTCGTTCGCCAGAACAAAGAGCGCCTTAATGTGGACTTCGTCGTCACCGCCGACGGTCCCTTGCATGAGTCCGGCACAGCCACGCTTACCTATGGTGTGCGCGGGATTGCAACTTTTGAACTTCGTGCTCGCACGGCGTCCCGCGATGCGCACTCGGGCAATTTTGGCGGCGTCATGCCCAATGCGGTGTGGAGCCTAGTCCATCTCCTCGCGACGATGAAGTCGGCCGATGGCGAGATCACCATTGAAGGCCTGCGCGACGAGCTCTTGCCACCGACGCCGGCTGACCTCGACGCCGTCACCAAGCTGCCGGTCGAAATCGAGAGCTATATGGCCGAGATGGGCATGACCCAGCTTGACGCCCCAAAGGACCGTCCCTTCTGGGATCGCCTGATGTTCCATCCAACGCTGACCATTAACGGTTTGCACGGTGGCTACGATGGTCCCGGTATCAAGTCAGTACTGCCCTGCTCTGCCGTCGCCAAATGTGACATTCGCTTGGTCTCGCCAATGACAACCGAGCACGTCTACGCCTGCGTGAAGGCCCATGTCGCCAAGCATGCCCCAGACGTCGAAGTCATTATCCACGGCTCGATGCCGCCTTCGCGCACGCCAATGGACGATAGATGGGGCCAACTGATCCAGCACGCGATCGCCGACGCGCGCAACGAAACGCCACTTGTCTACCCATCGCTCGGCGGAAGTCTGCCTGACTATGTCTTCACCCAAATTTTGGGTGTTCCCGCCTATGTCATGCCCTATGCGAATGCCGACGAAGCCAATCACGCTCCGAATGAGAACTTGGATATTTCGTTGTTCTTAAAGGGCATCCGTACCGGCGCGTCATTGCTCGACCGGCTCGGCAGAATCTAATCCGCCTCGCCTTACCGCGCTTATAAGAAAGCGGTCAGCAAGACTGGCCGCCCAATCGAGCATTACGCTTGGCCTTAGAAAAACTACCGTTCGACACACAGCGCTTTACGTTCTTGGGCGTCGCGGCACTGGCGTGCATCTTCCCAGCATCCGTGCTCGCGAAACCGCCAAACAAGCTGTCTACTCTGCCGTCGCGCGACTGTTTTTCGCCTTTGGGCCAAAGCTAAGAAGCAAAGCGATCATCGCCAGGTTTTTTCACTGGAAACTGCAGCTGGGCGCACAGGCCTAACCTGTGTCGACTTCCCTATCGTCGCGATGGCCATCGCGTATACATACCGAGACGTGCTCACCGATGAACTCGTTATTGGCCTGATTTACATTAGGCATTTTTCCGACAGCGGTTCAATCCTCCAGTGCGATCAACGCACAGCGGTCTAACGCTTCATGACAATGCTGCAAGCAGGAGCGGTTGAGGCCATTGTCGGTGGTGGTACAGCCGAGGCTCTGTCCCACGCTTCGGGTAACACCCGAAGTACATTGAATATATTGTTCGCGACGTACGGACCCCTCAACGCCGAGACGATCCGCGCAGTTACAGAAGCGCGCAGGCGTGGAAGGAGAAAACTGCGGTAGTGGAACGGACCGCGATCAAAAGTGGGAACACGTCAGCTATGAAAGTGGGAACACGCTCCAGTCGCGAAAGGCGCCACCCGAAAACTTCAACGATTTGAAGGGAAAAGGTGGCGCGAGAGACGGGGCTCGAACCCGCGACCTCCGGCGTGACAGGCCGGCGCTCTAACCAACTGAGCTACTCCCGCAGCGCTTGGGGAACATCCGTTCCGCGCAACGTGGGCTCTGTATAGGGGCGTGATTTGCCCCTGTAAAGCGGCCCCAAGAAAATTCTCAAAGCTTTTCAACATCTGTGGCGCCGATGGGCATATCATTGGCACTTGGCTGGCACTTTTGGGCGCCACGAGTGGCGCGGCAAAGGCATATCGCACCCCAAAGGCGCAACAATAGGCTTGCTATATATTAGATATTGCGTATATACGAATGAAAATACTGCGCGAGAGAGCCGGAAATCCGGGCCACACGCTCTGTAACCAGACGTCGGCTTACATTCGGCCCGCCAGCGCGCAAATATTTCTGCGGCCTCTGGGCCAGATTGAACCGCCAGGAGCCCGAGAGTGCGCCGCCAATCCTACCTCCCCATTCTCGACTGGGGTAGAAAATATAATCGCCAGACCCTGACCAGCGATGTGCTCGCGGCGGTGATCGTCACGATCATGCTCATTCCGCAGTCACTAGCCTATGCGCTGCTGGCGGGGCTGCCGCCGGAAGTTGGTCTTTATGCTTCGATCCTGCCGCTGATCGCCTATGCGATTTTCGGCACCTCCTCGGCGCTGGCGGTTGGGCCTGTCGCGGTGATCTCGCTGATGACGGCGACAGCGGTCGGTCGCGTGGCGACCGAAGGCACGGCGGATTATGCCAGCGCCGCCATCATTCTAGCGCTGATGTCTGGCGCGATGCTGACGCTCATGGGGCTATTGCGCCTTGGCTTTCTAGCGAATTTTCTGTCCCATCCGGTGATCTCGGGCTTCATCACCGCCTCGGGCCTGATTATCGCGACCAGCCAGCTCGGCGGCCTTTTGGGCATTTCCACCAGTGGCCACGCCCTGCCCGGCTTGTTCAGCTCCATTGCAAGCAACATTGGCGCGATCAATCTCTATACCCTTGGCATTGGCGCGCTTTCGCTCGGGCTCTTGCTCTGGATCCGCTTCGATCTCAAAAAATGGTTGAAGCGGCTCCATGTGCCGAAGGGAGTGGCAAACGTCATCGTCCGCGCCGGTCCGGTGTTTGTGGTCTTTCTGACTATGGCGCTATCGGTGATTTTCGATCTCGGCGCTAAGGGCGTTGCCCTAGTCGGCGATGTGCCGCAAGGCCTACCCATGCTGTCGCTTCCGAGCGTCTCGCTCGACACCGTGCAACAGCTGCTGGTTCCGGCGCTGATCATTTCCATCGTTGGGTTTGTCGAAACCATCTCCGTTGCCCAAACGCTGGCTGCAAAGCGCCGCGAGCGCATCTCGCCCAATCAAGAATTGATTGGCCTCGGCATGGCCAATGTGGCGGCAGGCATTGGGGGCGGCTATCCGGTGACCGGCGGCTTTGCGCGGTCCGTTGTCAATTTTGATGCGGGCGCGGCCACCCCAGCGGCGGGTGCATTCACGGCCATCGGCATTGCTCTCGCAACGCTCCTGCTGACGCCCTTCCTCGCCGTTCTGCCCAAGGCAACACTGGCGGCGACCATTGTGATCGCGGTGCTGACGCTGGTCGATTTCTCAGTATTCAAACGCGCCTGGGCCTATTCCAAGGCCGATTTTGCGGCTGTCGCCATTACGCTGATCGGAACGCTTCTGCTCGGCGTTGAAACCGGCATCGCTCTGGGCGTCGGGACTTCAATCCTGATCTTTCTCTACCGTTCGTCAAAGCCCCACGCCGCTGTGGTCGGCCAAGTGCCCGGCACCGAGCATTTCCGCAATATCAAGCGTCACACGGTGGAAACGCATCCGGAAATCCTCTCCATCCGCGTCGATGAAAGCCTCTATTTTGCCAATGCGCGCTTCTTGGAGGATTTGGTCACCGATCAGGTCGCGGGGAATGATCGGGTGAAACATGTGGTGCTGATGTGTTCGGCGGTGAATTTCATCGACCTATCAGCCCTCGAAAGCCTCGAAGCGATCCAACATCGCCTCGACACTCAGGGCGTTAAACTGCACCTCTCTGAGGTGAAAGGCCCGGTTATGGACAAACTCAAATCCACCGACTTCCTGCGTGATTTGTCCGGCAAGGTTTTTCTCAGTCAGCACCAGGCAGTGTCTGCGCTGCGGAGCTAGCCGAGCCATTGCACAGCCGCGAATTTGGTGACTATCCTCCTTATAGGGCCGGAGAGTCCGGCCCGGAGGGAACGCAAATGGCATCACGCATTGCACTCGGCCTTGGCCTAGCCCTGCTGCTCACCAGCACCGCTTTCGCCGCGCCGGAAACTAAAATTGTTTCATATGAGGTCGACGGCATGAAAGTCGTCGGCACACTCGTCACCCCCGAGGGCGACCCAGCCCCTGTGGTTCTGCTGTTCCACGGCTTTGGCGGCTCCCGCGATGAGCTGGAAATCCCATCCGTGGGCAAGGGCATTTTCACCTATACCGCCGACAAGCTCGCCGCGGAGGGGATCGCGAGCCTGCGCATCGACTTCCGCAATTCGGGCGAAAGCGATGGCGAATTCCCTGACACGACCTATTCCGGCCAGATCGCCGATGGCCTCGCCGCGCTGGATTTCGTCAAGACGCTCGACAGCGTCGAAGCCGACAACATCGGCATCATCGGTTGGAGCCAAGGCGGCCTCGTCGCCTCTGCCGTTGCGGGCCGCAGCAATGTCCCAAAAGTCACAGCGCTCTGGGCCGCCGTCGCGGACCCCAAACAGACTTTTGACACGCTCCTCACCCCTGAAAAGGTGCAAGCGGGCCTGACGACCGGCGACACGCCGCTCGAACTCCCCATGCCATGGGGTTTCTCGCTGTTTTTGAAACAGGGCTATTTTGAAGAAATCGCCACCACCAAGCCGACCGAAGAAATCGCCGCCTACAAGGGCGCGCTTTTCGTGGCCGAAGGCACCAAAGACGAAGCGGTCGCCTATGGTGGCGGTCAACTCTTCATCGACGCCCACGAGGGCGAGGAAGAACACTTCGTCCGCGATATGGACCACAGTTTTAATGTGTTCACCGACACCACAACGCTGGATGAAATGCTGGAAAGCACATTGGCGTTTATGAAGCCGCATTTGGGGAAGTAACAAGCAAGAGTGGCGGTGACGGGAGATTTGCTCAGGGCACCGCTGCTTCTATGGTGAGCACAACACGCCTGCTTTGTCCGAGATGCCGCAAGGAATGTTCGCAAACACGCTGAAACTGAAACAGCCCAAGTAGAATTGCCGCAGTTCCATCGCTCAATCTCCCGCTGCTAAGGATTTCGCAAGTGACTGGTTTAATCGAAGAAATACAGCGAGACGCTCTGGATCCAAATATTCCGGTCACCACTATTCTTCGAAAGGTAAAGGTGGCTGCATCGAAGCTATCGCTGCCAAATCTAGAAGACTGGGTACAAATGGAGCTGACGGGATACAACGGAGAACTGCCTAGCTATCGTCAACTCTACGGGCGCCCTATGGCACATAATCCATACCAAGGTTGGATACCCATCATGATGGCCTCAGACGAGGACCAGAATTTGCTATCTGAGGCTCCAATAAGCCAGGCTATATCTTCATTAGAAGACCTGATTGATAGGTCTAAAAGTGGGTTCGTGCAGATTGAGTACCCCGCAGCGGTCATCCGGTTATTGAATCAACAACTAGATATTGAACTTGGACGAATGGCCAACCACCTTTCAATCACTCAAATTCAGTCAATTATCAATACAGTCAGAAACATGGCCTTAGACTGGGCCGTCAGGATGGAGCAGCGCGGAATTATCGGAGAAGGTCTAACTTTCAATGCCTCTGAGAAGGAACAGGCTAAATCCGCTATGAATACATTCAATGTCGGTAACATCGGCCAGTTTATCGGTGCTTTGGGAAGTGGCAACACGACTGGGGATATAAGCGCTAGCCAATCAGCCCAATCTGACGAAATTTTTGATCGCCTCATCGATATAGCTAAGCAGCAGGTCGAACTGCCAGCTGATCAAGTAACCATTATAAGTGCGATTGAAGACATGCGCGCGTCTAAAAATGAACGCGCCGCTTACGCTCGTGCATACAGTAGCTTTATCGGCAGCATCGCCGACCATATGGCGGTTTTCTCCCCTTACGTTACACAGCTTGGTGCCCTCCTCGGATAGCGGCCCACAGCACCCGCCCCCCTCCTCAAAAGGGGGAGGAATAAGAGTGGATGTGGCCTAGTGATCTGGTTCCATCACACCCACTGAGCGTCACCCTCGGCCTTGAGCCGAGGGCTCTGTACTTCACAGGGTTAGTGCGGGGCGTGATCGCGTAACAGAGCGATCTGTTTCTGTAGCAGGCTTGGTCAAGTGAAGACCCCTCGGCTCAAGGCCGAGGGTGACGGCTGGTGGGGATTGAGGCAGAGGGTTTTCAGCGGAAACGTGCAGCTCTTGGGAGATAACACCCCCACCCAACCTCCCCCTGAAAAGGGGGAGGAGTTAGAGTGGTATCCGTGTAGAAATCGAGTTCTATCCCCATCCACGGACCGTCACCCTCGGCCTTGAGCCGAGGGTTCTGTGCTTTATGACTCCCGGCGGGGTGATGATCGCGTGTTGGAGCGATCTGTTTCTGTAGCAAGCTTGCTCAAGTGAAGACCCATCGGCTCAAAGCCGAGAGTGACGGCTGGTGATTGGGCAGAAAAGTGTTCTTGGTCTCAGGCCGCCCAAGCGAACGCGGTGTGTCCCTCCCTCGCTTGCGGGAGAGGTTAGGTGGGGGCTTGGCACGTGGCGAATTCCAAGAAGGCCCCCTCACCCGGGTTGTGGCCGAGCAAGCCATTCGAGCATAGCTCTTATGGCCTTCTCGCCTAAAATCATCCCACAGGGATGATTTTACCTCCGGCAGACTCAAATCCCGCAGAGGGAGAGGTGAAAAAGGCCCGGGGTCCCCCCGGGCCTTCTGTTTGTTCAACCAACTAAAATCCAGCGGATATTAGCTGTCCTTGCTTGCCGTTGCCTTTGGCTTTTTGGGCTTTGGTAGGGCCTTTGGCTTGGCGGGGCGTGGGGGCACGGCCACCAGTTCCAGCTTTGCTTCGCGGCCTTCGCCGACCACGGCGACGGTGACGGAACCGCCGTTGACCAATTCGCCGAACAGCAGCTGATCGGCCAGAGGCTTCTTGACGTGTTCCTGGATGACGCGACCAAGCGGACGCGCGCCCATGCGTTCGTCATAGCCATGTTCAGCCAGCCAATCGGCGGCTTCTGGGGTCAGGTTGATGGTCACGCCGCGTTCGGCCAGCTGGCCTTCGAGCTGCAGCACGAACTTTTCGACCACACGACGCACGACCTCGCGCGGGAGAGGCGCGAACGAGATGATCGCATCCAACCGGTTGCGGAATTCTGGCGAGAACTGGCGGTTAACCGCTTCCTCGTCATCACCCACTTCGCGCTTGCGGCCAAAGCCGATCGGCGCACGAGCGAGCTCCGCCGCACCAACGTTGGAGGTCATGATCAGGATCACATTGCGGAAGTCGACCGACTTGCCGTTGTGGTCCGTGAGCTTGCCGTGGTCCATCACCTGCAACAGAATGTTGTAGAGGTCCTGATGGGCCTTTTCGATTTCGTCGAGCAGCACAACGCAATGCGGATGCTGATCCACGCCATCGGTGAGCAAGCCGCCCTGATCAAAGCCGACATAGCCCGGAGGGGCACCAATCAGGCGCGAGACCGTGTGGCGCTCCATATATTCCGACATGTCGAAACGCAGGAGTTCGACGCCAAGCGTATCGGCGAGCTGCTTTGCGACTTCGGTCTTACCCACGCCGGTCGGGCCGGTGAAGAGGTAAGAGCCGATTGGCTTTTCCGGTTCGCGCAGGCCCGCACGCGCCAGCTTAATGGCGGACGAGAGCGCGGTGATCGCATTGTCTTGGCCAAAGACCACAGTCTTGAGGCTCTTCTCGAGACCCGAGAGCAGTTCCGCGTCAGACTTGGAAACGGTCTTAGGGGGAATGCGGGCGATGGTCGCGATGGTTGCTTCGATGTCTTCGACGTCGATGATTTCCTTGCGCTCGCCTTCCGGAAGCAGCTTTTGGCTCGCTCCGGTTTCGTCGATCACGTCGATGGCCTTATCGGGCAGCTTGCGATCATTGATATAGCGCGCGCTCAGCTCGACGGCGGCCTTGAGGGCATCGTCGGTGTACTTGAGCTTGTGGAACTCTTCAAAGTAAGGGCGCAAGCCCTTCACGATTTCAATCGCATCAGGAACGGTTGGCTCGTTGACGTCGATCTTTTGGAAACGACGAACCAGCGCACGGTCCTTTTCGAAGAACTGGCGATATTCCTTATAGGTGGTCGAGCCAATGCAACGGATCGCCCCGGAAGCCAGAGCTGGCTTGAGGAGGTTGGATGCATCGAGCGCGCCGCCCGAAGTGGCGCCAGCGCCGATCATGGTGTGGATTTCGTCGATGAACAACACGGCTTCCGGCTGCTTTTCGAGCTCCTTCATCACCTGCTTGAGGCGTTCTTCAAAGTCACCGCGATAGCGCGTGCCAGCGAGAAGCGCGCCCATGTCGAGCGAATAAACGATGGCGTCCTTGAGAACGTCAGGCACATCGCCTTCAACGATTTTGCGCGCCAGACCTTCGGCGATGGCGGTTTTACCGACCCCAGCGTCGCCCACATAAAGCGGGTTGTTCTTGGAGCGGCGGCAGAGAACCTGAATGGTGCGGCGCAGCTCAGCGTCACGGCCAATCAGCGGGTCAATCTTGCCCTTCTTGGCCTTGTCATTGAGGTTGACGCAGAACTCGACGAGCGCCGAAGTCTTCTTGCCTTCCTGCGCATTGTTGATGCCACCTTCCCCGTCTTCGGCGCCGTTGACGCGACGATCTTCATTGGGGCCGGATTTGGTGATGCCGTGCGAGATGAAATTGACGGCGTCGAGGCGGCTCATGTCCTGCTGCTCAAGGAAATAGGCAGCATGGCTTTCGCGCTCGGCGAAAATCGCCACGAGCACGTTGGCACCGGTCACCTCTTCGCGGCCGGAGGATTGAACATGGATCACCGCGCGCTGAATAACGCGCTGAAAAGCAGCGGTCGGGCGCGCTTCCTGACCGTTATGGACGACAAGGCTATCGAGTTCTTCGTTGATAAAATCTTCGAGGTCGCTTTTGAGCGCATCAATATCGACGTCGCAGCCGGTTAAAACGGCGATGGTTTCCCGATCGTCGGTCAACGCCAGCAGCAGATGCTCAAGCGTTGCGAACTCATGGTTGCGCTCACGGGCAAGGTTCATCGCCTGGTGCAGGGCCTTTTCGAGTCCGCGCGAAAATGAGGGCATATGATGTTCCTACTGTTTTTCCATCACGCATTGCAGCGGATGCTGGTTTTTGCGTGCCGTATCCATGACGCGAGTGACCTTGGTCTCAGCCACTTCGTAAGGATATACGCCGCACTCACCGACCCCCTTTTGGTGAACATGCAGCATGATGGTCATGGCGTCCTCGCGTGACTTGTTGAAGACGTCCTGAAGCACCAAAACGACGAATTCCATCGGCGTGTAGTCGTCGTTGAGAAGAAGCACCCGATAGAGGTTCGGACGCTTGGTTTTGGGACGCGTTTTGGTCACCGTCCCGGTTTCGAAATCTGCGTCGTTTCCGCCCGATCGGTTATCCCCATCATCCTTCGGCCCGAGCCAAGGCCCATCGGGCCCAGCCGAGCGTTCAGAATAAAAGGAAACAGGGATCTGCGTAGAGAGTGTTTTCATAAAGTAGACTGTCGCCAGACAAAACGAAGCAGCGGGTTGGACCCATTATGTAGGTAACAATGGACCCATGTTAAGGGCTCGGCCACCCCGAACTGGCGAGAGTGCAGAACCCAGCTCAAACTTGCCCATAGAATAGCTCAATTCGCCGCACATTGAAGCGACAAAACAGCAAAGCGGCATGTCACCCATCACATTGCTGAAAAACTCTCGTGACATTGATTCAACAGTGCCGGTGAAAAAGCTTTGCATTTTACGAAATCGTAACCGCCCCACCGTAGCTTACAAAAGGCTGCTCAGTCAGGTTTGGGGGACAAACCCCGATTGGACGGCCGCGTTAGTTGTGTTGCGTACGGGCATTTTTCGCCCGAGTGAGTAAACGGAGTACCGGGTGGCTTCCCTGGCAAAATCCCCTTGGCGCGGCATTATTGCCCGCGCAGCCGCTGCCTTTGTCGTTGCGCTAACTGTCAGCATCTCTGCTGCAGCGCCGACCTATGCAATTGAAAACCTACGCAAATATGCCGGTATCGTGGTCGACGCGAAATCGGGCAAAATCCTATATGAAGAGCAGGCTGACTCTCGTCGCTATCCGGCATCTGTCGCGAAGGTGATGACGCTTTACGTCCTGTTCCAAGAATTGCAGGCGGGCAATCTCTCGCTCAATTCCAAGATGACTGTGTCCCGTCATGCCGCTGCAGCCGTTCCGACTAAACTCGGCCTGCGCGCTGGCGCCACCATTTCGGTGGAAGACGCCATCAAGTCCCTCGTCACCCTGTCGGCCAATGACATGTCGCGCGTTATCGCGGAACATATCTCGGGAACTGAAGCCAAGTTCGCTGAGCGTATGACCGCAACTGCGCGTGCTCTGGGCATGGGCAGCACCACCTATCGCAACGCTTCGGGCCTTCCCGACGGCGGTCAGGTGACCACTGTGCGCGATCAGGCTATTCTGGCGATTGCTGTCTACCAGCACTTCCCGAACTATTACGAATTCTTCCAGACCCGCTCGTTCTCCTACGGCAAGCGCACCTACGGCAACCACAACCGCGTTCTCGGTTACATGGGCGCTGTGGACGGCATCAAGACCGGCTTCATCAATGCGGCTGGCTCGAACCTGATGACCGCAGCCCGCAAGGATGATCGCCACGTTGTCGTCATCGCTTTCGGTTTCAACTCTGCCGCATCGCGTGACGAAAAGGTCCGCCAGCTGGTCAACACCTATTTCAACAAGGGCCGTTCGGGCGGCTACTTGCAGACCGCTATGGTTCCAGTGCCTGGCCGTCAGGGCAGCACCCAGTTCGCTTTGGCGCAACCAAACCAGCAGCGCAAGGCGACCTTCGCCATGCCAACGCCAATGCCTGAGTTCCGCCTCGCTGCACTTGTTGCCGCCAATGGTGCACAGCCACAGGCAGCAGTTGCGGTCGCATCGGCCCCGGCTCCTGCGGTCTCAGTTGCGATGCCAGCGCCTGCCCCTGCAGACCTCGGCCTCGTGCCAGCCGCACAGGCAGCCAATGCTTTGGCAGCGCCAAGCGTGCCGGACTACAATTCGGACGTGATCGGCGCTTGGCTGAGCGACACCTATAAGCTGGGTGCGCCGCCATCGGCCCTTGGCCAGACTGCGCCATCGGCACCGCTCGGCATCGGCCCAACCAGCTCGAACACCCAGACGCCAAACGTCGACCCAATCAATACAGCTTCGGCACAGACGGGCTCTGCCCAAGTCGCTGGCTGGATCGTGCAGATCGGCGCTGGTCCATCGGAAGACGGTGCACGCACCATGCTTTCTGATGCCGCCCGCAAGGTTGGCTCTCTGGGCGACTTCCGCTCCTTCGTCGAACCGTTTGATCGGAACGGCAAGACCTTCTACCGCGCCCGCTTCGTCGGCTTTGGTGACCGCAGTGCCGCCAACGCCATGTGCGAGCGCCTAAAGGGCCAGGATATGCAGTGCCTGGCCATGCAAGGCTAATGAACGAACGACGTGGCGGCTTCCCGCCAAACCATACCACCGGGATGATCAGCTCATTTGAGCCCCATCCTATAGGAAACAAAATTGGTGCTTGTGTACGGAGTAGCCCAATGAGTGACCGTAAAGCTCTCGTCGAACTGGCCAGTTTCATTGGTCGCTCGCCGCTCGCCTCCCCTGATATGAAAGTGCGCAATAAGGCACTTTCGGGCATGACTGAACGCATGCTGCCCAAGAAGCGCTCGGTGAGCGACCTGCTTGGTGTGGTGATGACGCTCTCGGCTCGAACCCGCCGCATGGCGCAGGAGCCGGCCTTCGTCGAACTCGACGTGTTTGCCCCAGGCGGGAAGCGGGCCATCCGCCTCACGCTGGGCAACAAATCCTAAGCAGAAGTTTTGATGTGGCGCTCTAAACGAGCGCCACAATCTTTTTGCGCTTCCAGACGAACTGATACCAGGCCGCCTGCAAGATCAGCATGGCCGTAAAGCTGGCAGCGTAAGCAATCCAAATCCCACGCAGACCCAGTTCGGTGCCGCTGAGCCAGATCGCTCCGGGGATTTCGATCCCGATGATACAGAACAGCGAAATCACCATTGGCATATAGACGGTGCCGCTGGCGCGCATCACGCCCGAGAACACGACGCTGCCACCAAAGCAGATGATGCTCCACAGCACGACCCGGAGCAGGTCTTCCGTCAGCTGTACGACTTCAGGATCGGTCAGGAACAGCGCCACAACAGCTTCACTGAAGAGATAGGCCAGCACAACCAGCGTACCGGTAACGATCAGATTCATGATCAGCGCAGTACGGGTGATAGGGCCAAGCTGATCCTGTTTGCGGGCACCAATGGCCTGTGCCGCAAAGATCGACGCCGCAACACCAATCGACATGGCCGGGAACTGCACATAGCTCATCACCTGCCCCAGCGCGCCATAAGCGGCCGTTGCGTCCGAGCCGAAACGGTTGACCAGGCCCACGACCACAATCCCGGCAATGGACGAGATGATCATCTGCAGACCTGCCGGAATGCCCAGCTTCAAGGTCAGGCGCAAGAGCTTCCAATCAGGACGCAGGATGGAGGCCAGCAAGACACGGTCTGGCGCGAGCGGCATATTGCGCGCACGCATATAGACGAAGAGGAAAATCAGGACAGTCACAAAACCGGCCATGGTTGCCCATGCTGCAGCGGTGACACCCAATTGGGGTAAACCACCCCAACCGAGGATCAGCGCTGGCGTTACAAGCAAGCTCACCACCATCGACATGATCAGCGAGAGCAGCGGCGTTATAGTGTCGCCCACACCACGCAGGATCGAGGTTGCAACAAGAAAGAGGAAGAATGTCGGCATGCCGTACAGCGAAATGCGCGCGTAGCTGATCGCCATATCCCGGATGTTCTCGGGCGCACCCAATGCCATCATAATCTGCTCAGCGAAGGTTCCGCCAAACACACCTACAATGAGACCGAAGACAATCGTGGCCGCGAAGGCAGAGCCCGCGATCACCTTGACCTTGGCAATATCCCTCGCGCCCCAAGCCTGACCGATAAGCGTGGTCGCGCCAGCGGAGAGACCGATCATGAAGCTCATCAGCAAAAAGATCAGCGGGAAGTAGGTCGCAATAGCGGCCAGCGCCTCCACCCCAATCATCTGCCCTACGTAGATTGAGTTCACGGTTCCTGACAGCGCCTGCAGGATATTCGACGCCATAAGCGGGACGAGAAAAATGGCGAACCTCTGCCAGAGAGGGCGCGCAGAAAAGGGATTCATGAAACGCTCCGAAGGGCCAAATTGCGACTGGCCCGGCTCAGCAAACCGTAGAAACAGTCATTGAGTCGAAACAATCGCGCCCAATGACTACGTCGCGTCTCTACGCCCGGATTAACAAAGCGTCAATTCAGCCACCGATCCCCACAATCTAATGGCGAACGGAAAGGCTTTCCCCAGCCCTTCCCGTACTCTGCGAGCGTGTTAGACGATTGCGGCATGGTTCACTCCTCTCCCACCAGCGATTCCATTCGCAATGAATTCTTGGCCGGGGCTCGCGCCTTCGTGCCCGTCGCCATTTCTGTTGCGGCCTATGGCCTGGTGTGGGGCGTTCTCGCCCGGTCAACCGGTCTCAGCGCCCTCGAAGTGGTTTTGATGAGCACCATGGTCTTTGCCGGTGCCTCACAGTTTCTCGCTTTGGAATTGTGGAGCACACCGGCCTCAACCCTGCCCATAGGGGCAATGGTGTTGGCAGCGCTGATCGTCAACCTGCGCTACCTACTGCTCACCGCCACCCTGCGCCCGCTCTACCCGCCCGCCCCTCTCGGCTTTAAAGCCTTGCAGATGTATCTCGTCACCGACGAGAACTGGGCAATGACAGTCTCGGCCATGGCCCATGGCAAGGGATCCGTCGCCTTCCTGCTGGGCGGCGGCACTTTGGCTTGGCTCTCGTGGATGCTGACCAATCTCATTGGCTATGGCCTCGGCTCAGCCATTGATGACCCAGCGCAATGGGGCCTCGACTTCGCCTTCACAGCGACCTTCCTCGCCCTGCTCCTTGGCATGTGGAAGGGCAAGGCCGACCTCATTCCATGGATCGTCGGGGCACTCGTCGCCATCATCGCGTCAAAACTGATCGATGGCAGCTGGCACATTCTCATTGGCGGCATCGCCGGTTCGCTCGCGGGCGCATTTTTTGAGGTGCGCAAGCATGCACATCTCCCCTGAAGCTTTCCTCGCCATCCTCGGCATGGCCTTTGTCACCATTGCGGTGAAAGTCTCGGGCCTGCTCCTAGCGGACCGCCTCCCCCGCGACGGTTTTGCAGCCGCCTGGCTGAAACATATTCCCGGTGCCGTTCTCGCCGCACTGGTCGCGCCTGCCCTCGTCACCGGTAGCCCCGCCGAACTGGTGGCGGCTGTTGCAACAGCGCTGGTTTTTATCGGCACAAAAAACCTGTTTGCCGCGATGGTTGCAGGGGTGGGCACGGTGTATTTGGTGAGGATGTGGATTGGGGCGTAACGCACGCGCCCTAGCATGCTGGTCCCCCTTTCTCCGGCCCGTCCCAGTGCAGCATCAAACCACCATCTGGCCACGAACTGGTCGGCAGTTTTTGCGCGCTCGGCAAGGCTGACCGACACGTCCAATCCGACGTATATTCACCGACAAGAACAATCGCACCGTCATGGAAGTCTGGCTGCGCTCCGGCTCGATCTAGTCCGACGCCGCCAAAGCGATCGTGCGCGGCAATGTGGCAGTGCTTGTCGAGGCATACGGAAACAGTGGCACTAGGCGGCCTATGCAGGGCGTGCTGCATAGGTAAGTGGAGCGGCCCAAAAACCTCCTCCCACGAAAACAACACCCTGCACAGATGATACTATACGAGCAACGACCACTTGATCTCTCAACCCCCCGCTGCAATTATTGCCATTAGGGGATCTCCATGCTCAAAATAAAATCTAAGCAAAGACTACGCGTCACACTAATAGCTATCGCTTCAGTTTTCACTGCGACTGCAGCTCTGGCAGATTTTGGGTTAAGCCAACGTTGGTTCAACCAGCATACGAGCGAAGATCGACGACTACTCCAATCTAATCTCATGCTAATTGGCCATTACAGTGGATTGGCGGATGGAGAGTTCGGCAGGTTCACATATCAAGCCCTATCAAACTTCCAGCGATCTTTAGGTGAGACGTCGTCTGGAGTTCTAAGTACAACACAACAAGATCGTCTGCTTGAAGACGCGGCAGCCATCTATCAGCAATTTGGATTTGACGAAGTTATTGACGTTCGGGGCGGCATGACCATGCTACTCCCCAAAACACTTCTTCCAGAAATCGGGGAAACGAAACGAGGGACGTCCTACTCCTCGTACGACCGCACAATTATAATGGAGACAATCAGCAAGTCTCATGCGGTTGAGCCATATCTCAGTCTATATGAGACCCTTTCCTCGGGACCGGGACGATCTATCAGCTACAAAACAATTGATAGTTCTAGGTTTGTCGTTTCTGGTAGCCGCGGCACGAAACGTTTCTACACCTACATCTACAATACACCAGGTGCGAGTGTTGGCTTCTCCATGGACTGGGAACCGCAAGTTAACGGAGTTGCAGCCATGGTCGCGACTTTCCTTGCGTCATACGCTCTACCCTTTGTTCCCGAAGAGTACGACGCAAAGAACGAGGACAGGCGCGGACAAAGCGCACCTCAATCCGCTGGCACACCGCCCCAGAATGCAGTGACTAGAGGGGCGTCATCCGGCAGCGGATTCTTTGTCGCCGAGCGAGGCGTCCTTGTCACTAACAACCATGTCATCGACCAGTGTGAAACGCTAACGGTAGCGGGATACGGCAGCGCACGGGTCATCACTAGCGACGAAGATCTTGATTTGGCCGTACTACAACTCGACAAAATCGTAGAGCATCCCGTCGCAGAGATCCGCTCAACACCAGGGGAATTAGGGGAAAGCGTCTTAGCGTTGGGCTTTCCACTATCAACCATAATGGATTCCACTCTCACTATCGGTACAGGTATTGTCTCAGCACAAAATGGCCTCGGCGGCGAACCGCGATGGTTTACCACCAACGTTGGCATTCAGCCCGGAAACTCTGGCGGTCCGCTGCTGGACGAATTTGGAAAGGTTATAGGCGTCGCCGTGGCCAAAATTAGCGATGAGGCACTATTGGAGGCGATGGGAACCACGGCCCCAAATGTAGGCTTTGCCATAAAAAGCGAAGTGCTTTCGGACTACCTCAGCATATTCCGGGTAAAGGCTCCGTCAGAATCCCCCGATATTGCTCTATCGCCCCGGCAACTGACTGAAATAGGACGCCAGTTCACCGTTCAGATCAACTGCGACAGCGCCGCCTAGTACGGCAGCGCATCTCACAGCAACCTAGAATTATCGCTATGTGCGGTAATGCAAGGCAACAAGCTACTCACCTCGCTGACGGCAAGTGTTTCAGGCACTTTGCTTATATAGAAAAATGCGCATCGCAATGTTAGATGCGCGACACCGTGTAGATCGCCACAAAACAGCCCGAACTATACGAGCGGTATTCAGCGTGCAGACATGTCAGGAAAAGATGGTGCCCCCCGCCGGACTCGAACCGGCACACCTCTCGATACTTGATTTTGAGTCAAGCGCGTCTACCATTCCGCCAGAGGGGCACGCTTAGGGTGTTACCGTAAGCCATTTTGCTACGCAACAGATTCTGTGCGTTTTTCCTGCGGTTCAACACCTACGCACAGATTTTATCCCCTCGCCTTACCAGCCGAACAAGGTGCGGCGCGGTTGCGGCTCAGGCTCGGGCTGGGGCGGGACGATGCCGCCGTTGTATTGCTGCTGCAGGATCTGATCGCGCACCAGCGCATCGTTAGCGGCGTGCCCCACGCCGATTACCGAGGTCATCAGATTCGGCCCCGTTCCGGGCTTAAAGGCTTCAGCAATGCCACTTTCGCCTTCATAGGCGGCTGTCCCGGTATCGGGATTGATGCGTACGCGATCCATACCGGTCGGCACGTTAAACGGCGTGGCAGGCTTGCCTTCCAAGGCATTCGCCATAAAGCCAGCGAAAACGGGAACGGCCATGCCCGCGCCCGAGCCAGCCGAGCCCATGGAGCGCGGCGTGTCATAGCCAATGTAGACGCCCACGGCCAATTCCGGCGTGAAACCAACGAACCAGGCGTCCTTGTAATCATTGGTGGTGCCGGTCTTGCCCGCTACTGGACGATTGAGCCGCGCGGCGGCCGTACCAGTACCGCGCTGTACGACGCCTTCCATCATCGACGTGATCTGATAGGCAGTCATCGGATCAAGAACCTGCTGACGGGTATCGATGATGCGGGGTTCGCCCTGCCCGTTCCACGCTTCGGCATTGCAGCCTTCACAAATCCGCTGATCGTGTCGGTAGACGGTTTTGCCGTAGCGATCCTGAATACGGTCGATGAGTGTCGGCTGAATTTTGCGACCACCATTGGCCATGGTGGCATAGGCCGAAGTCATGCGCATCGCCGTGGTTTCGCCCGCGCCCAAGGCCATGGAGAGCACTGGCTGCATGGTGTCGTAAACGCCGAATAGCTTGGCATAATCCGCAACCAGCGGCATGCCGATTTCACGCGCCAGACGCACTGTCATCACGTTTCGCGAGCGCTCGATACCGCGACGCAGGGTCTGCGGGCCATAGAACTGCTGGGAGGCGTTTTCAGGCCGCCATACGGACCCGTCTGCCATGCGCATTTCAATCGGCGCATCGAGGACGATGGAGGCCGGCGTATAGCCATTATCGAGCGCCGCTGCATAAACGATTGGCTTAAAGGAGGAGCCCGGCTGACGCAGGGCTTGGGTCGCGCGGTTGAACTCGCTTTCGGAGAAGGAGAAGCCACCCACCATGGCCTGAACACGGCCCGTGCGCGGATCCATCGCCACCAATGCGCCTTCAATTTCAGGCACTTGCTGAAGGGTATAGGAGCCAGACTTACCGGCGACCGGCGACACATAGATCACGTCACCAACCGCAAGAATGCTGTCGAGGCGCTTGGAGACCCAGCGCACGTCGCCGCCCGATAGTGTCCCGGTCAAACGGTCAACACCGGGCTTGCCGTCCGCGTCGCTTTCGGGACGCAGGCCAATTGTCAGCTCATTGCCATTGGCTTCCAGCACAACTGCGAGCTGCCATTCTGGCACGTCACTGAGTGGCTTAATGGCCGAGACCGCCAAGCCCCAGTCCTCGCTGAGATCAACCGAGGCCACAGGCTCGCGGAACCCGCGTTGCTGGTCAAATTGGATGAGGCCATCCATCAAGGCGCGACGCGCATATTCTTGCAGACGGGGCTCGAGCGTGGTGCGCACCGAGAGGCCACCACCATAAAGCTGGTCTTCGCCGTAGAGCTTGGCCAGCTCGCGGCGCACATCCTCGGTAAAATACTCAGCCGAATAGAGCTGGCTGCCTGAGGCGCGCGGAATAACGTTGAGCGCTTCTTCTTTGGCCTGTGCAGCCTCGGCGGGCGCGACATAGCCGTTTTCGACCATGCGATCGATCACCCAATTGCGGCGCTCAATAGCGGCCTGCGGGCGACGGAAGGGGTGGTAATTATTCGGGCCTTTGGGCAGTGCAGCGATGTATGCGGCTTCCGGCAGGGTTAGCTGATAGAGCGCCTTATCAAAATAATTGAGCGCTGCAGCGGCCACGCCATAGGAGTTCAAACCAAGGAAAATCTCGTTCAAGTAAAGCTCGAGGATTTTGTCCTTAGTGAAGGTGCTTTCGATACGAATAGCCAGCAAGGCTTCTTGCAGCTTGCGGTCCCACGTCTGTTCGGAAGTCAGAAGGAAATTCTTCGCCACCTGTTGGGTGATCGAAGAGCCACCACCCTGAATGGAGCTATTGCCATCCATACGCGCCAGAACGTTGTCACGCAGCGCACGGATAATGCCGTCGAGCGCTATGCCGTTGTGGCTGTAAAAATCTTTGTCTTCCGCCGAGAGGAAGGCTTCAATCAGCAGCGGCGGAACAGTTTCAATCGGCTGGAACAACCGGCGCTCGCGCGCATATTCAGCCAAGAGCGTACCGTCGGCCGCATGAACTCGCGTCGTTACCGGCGGCTGATAGTCCTTGAGGACAGTATAATCGGGCAGTTCGGCCGTCACAGTGGACAGATACACGGCCGCTGCGCCCACGCCACCGAGAGCGAGGAACATTCCAAAACCGAACAGCCAGCCGAGTAGACGAAACATCCCGTCAGACACTCCAAACGCGGATTACCCGCAAAACATTATCCCACACGCCCTGAGTCGGAAGACGTCACTGGGCCTCTTCATCCAAACTATCGAAATAGGTCGAAATTCCGCGCGCAATGGCTTCTGCGGTGCGATCGCGCCAGCTCGATTGCGTTAGGTTGGTTACGTCTGCGGGGTTGGACATATAACCCAATTCCACCAATACCGAAGGCACATCCGGGGCTTGCAACACAAAGAAGTCCGCCTGTCGCACAGGAAAACGTCGCAGTTGCACGCTTGGCTCCAGCGAATGCACGATGGCCTGTGCCGCCGCAAAGGACTGCGCCCGCATTTCGCGGCGCATCAGGTCGACCAGAATGTCCACCACCTCCGGCGCCATCACCTGAGGCATGACAAAGCCCGCGATCACATCAGACGTGTTTTCATTGTCGGCGAGAACTTTGTCGAGAATGTCGGTCGCCCGCTCGTCGCGCGTGTAGATGCTCGCGCCGCGAATTTCGGGCTGCTGGAAACTATCGGCGTGGATCGAAACGAAGAGATCAGCCTTGTTGGCGCGCGCTAGGGCAACGCGCTCTTCGAGGCGCAAATAGCTGTCGTCCTGACGCGTAAGCGCCACGTCAAAGCGTCCCGATTGCACCAGCAATTCTTGCAGCTTGAGCGAAAACGCCAGGACAATGTCCTTTTCGCGGAAGCCGCCCGGGGCTTCGGCGCCGCTATCAATACCACCATGACCGGGGTCAATGACCACCAGGGGGCGCGTGGCGATGGGCAGCTCGGAGCCGCCCGCGGGTGTCGATTCGCTGGTCGCCGCGGAGATTTGCTTATCGCGCGCCACATTGGCGGCGAACTCTTCGGGTGTCGCAGGAATGATGTCGACGACTAGGCGAGCGGGTTGTCCGTCATAGGGTTCAAGGACATAAGCCTGCTGCACCTGTGCCGGAGCCGAGAGACTCAGCACTGTGCGAACACGGTCGCCTGCCGCCTGTTCAATGGCGAAACGGGTGACAAAACCCTCGCCCGCAGGCTCCCCTTCGGTCTCTTGAACCGTGAAGGTCCGTGCCCGTACGTCCACGGCCAAGCGATTAGGTTCATCGAGAGAAACGAATGCGAATTCGGTCTTTGCAGCCAGATCAATCACAAGGCGCGCCCGCTCGGGCGTGATCGTCACTCGTGCATCTATGACGTTTGGTAAGGCAGCACTTTGCGCCAAAGCAGGCCCGCACAGCCCACCCAAAACGACGATCAAACCTATGACACGCTTAAAAATAGCTCTGGTCAAAACTGGACCTTGCCTCGCACTGATTTGACACCCAAATGCACCGCGCTTGCGGCGATTCTTCGGCATAGAACGAGCCTTATGCGATGATTTGTTCGCTGCGCCAACCGATGCCCATGACAATGCCATGACGGAAGGGCGTTTCGACTTTCTTGTTGCTAATCGGTCCCAACTTTCTTACACGCTAAGGATGAAAGCGCGCGTGTTTCGCGACTAGTTCTGAGTGCCCTAGCACTCTCTGTGGTCGGAGACGGACGTTGCGGTTGCGCTTTCAGTTGAAGAATTTCGGCTTGTACCAATAGCCGGACGGCCTGCTGCACTGACGTAGCGGCCTAACAGGAAGAGGTCATATGGCCCTCAGGCGAGAACAGCGCGACGCGATCGAAGAAGTCGATTGCCGTCCCCTTTCGCCCAGTGAGCCAGCCTTTGCCATCAATACAACTGCGCCGAACGTGAGAGGTTCGCGCATTACCAAACTCAACCCATTCGCCCCGCAACGCGCTACATGCAGACAGCCTATCTCACGGCGTGTCTCTGTCGGCGCGCGGGTGCGCGGAGCTTATTATGGCGACCAAGAGAATGCTGGTGGATGCCATCCACCCCGAAGAAACCCGGATTGTAGTCACTGAGGGAAACCGTCTCGAAGAGTTCGATTTCGAATCGGCAACCCGCCGCCAGCTGCGCGGCAATATTTATCTAGCCAAGGTTACTCGGGTTGAACCCAGCCTGCAGGCAGCCTTTGTTGAATATGGTGGCAATCGCCACGGCTTCCTCGCGTTCAGCGAAATCCACCCCGATTACTACCAGATCCCGGTAGCCGATCGCGAAGCCCTGCTGCTCGATGAAGAGACCAGCGAAGACGAACACGTCGAAGAAGCCGCGCCAGCGGCTGAAGCTGTTTCTGAAACAGAAACCTCGGCTGAAGCCGACGCAGACTCCGAAGGCGATGCCAGCCACATTGAGCAGGCCCCAGCCAACACTGAGCCAGTCGAGTCCATCGGCGGCGCAGACGCGCTTGAAGAAGTGCCAGAGCGTCGTCGCTCCAGCCATCAGCGCCGTCATCAGTATAAGATTCAAGAAGTTATCAAGCGCCGCCAGGTCATGCTGGTTCAGGTGGTCAAAGAAGAGCGCGGCAATAAGGGCGCTGCTCTCACCACCTACCTCTCGCTTGCTGGCCGTTATTCGGTGCTGATGCCAAACACCGCCCGTGGTGGTGGTATTTCGCGCAAGATTACCAACGCTGCTGACCGCAAGCGCCTCAAGGAGATCACCTCCGATCTCGAGGTGCCACAGGGCATGGGCGTCATCCTTCGCACAGCCGGTGCTTCGCGCACCAAGGCTGAAGTGAAGCGCGACTTTGAATATTTGATGCGCCTGTGGGAAAGCGTCCGCACGCTGACCCTAGAGAGCGAAGCGCCATGCCTCGTGTACGAAGAAGGTTCGCTGATCAAGCGTACCATTCGTGACCTCTATAACAAGGAGATCGATGAAGTTCTCGTGGCCGGCGACGCTGCCTTCCGCGAAGCCAAGGACTTCATGGCAATGATCATGCCGAGCCACGCTAAGAACGTGATGCTCTACAAGGATGATCAGCCGCTGTTCTCCAAGTACGGCGTTGAAGCCCAGCTCGACCAGATGTTCTCTCCGGTCGTCACCCTGCCCTCCGGCGGCTACATCGTTATCAACCCGACCGAAGCGCTCGTCTCCATCGACGTGAACTCGGGTCGTTCGACCAAAGAGCACAACATCGAAGACACCGCTCTCCAGACCAATCTGGAAGCCTCCGACGAAGTGGCGCGCCAGCTGCGTCTGCGCGACCTTGCCGGTCTCATCGTTATCGACTTTATCGATATGATGGAAAACCGCTCGAACCGTGCTGTTGAGCGCCGTCTTAAGGACGCCCTCAAGGACGATCGCGCGCGCATTCAGGTTGGCCGCATTTCGCACTTTGGCCTCATGGAAATGAGCCGTCAGCGCATCCGCTTTGGTGTTGTTGAAAGCTCGACCCACAAGTGCCCAATCTGCGATGGCACGGGTCTGGTTCGTTCGACCGAAAGCCTAGCGCTGATGATCATGCGCCACATTGAAGAACACGTCATGCGCAAGCCTGGCCAGTCGATCAATGTCCGCGTTCCGGTCGAAGTCGCTCTCTACATTCTGAACTACAAGCGTGACACACTCACGCTGCTGGAAGCCCGCAACAATCTCTCCATCACCATTACGGCTGATGGCAAGATGACCGGCCACCAGTTCGCCATCGAAAAGGGCGAAACCCGCGTCGCGTCCTATGTCGATCAGCGCGCAGCAGCGCACGTGCGTGTCGACAGCGCCGTCATCGAAGACGCAGCGGACGAAGACGTCGCCGAAGCTGAAAGCGACGACGAAGAAGAAGAAACCCCGGCCAAGGCTGCCGACACCGAAGAAGGCGAAGGCAATAATCGCCGCCGTCGTCGTCGCCGCCGTCGCGGTGAACGTGGCGAACGCAATGGCGACAGCAATCCTGCGGCGCAACAGGTTGCGGCCAATGACGATGGTGAAGAAAGCGAAGATGCTGACGCATCGGAAGCGACACCATCTGAAGCGGACGCAGCCGATGACGCGGATAGCGAAACCCGCCGCCGCCGTCGCCGTGGCCGCCGTGGTGGTCGCCGCAACCGTCGTGACGGTGAAGCTGAAGCCGCACAGGCCATCGGCGAAGCTGTTGCTGCAGAAGTGAGCACGGTTGAAGCTGACATCGCACCAGAAGCAGATACCGCTTCTGAACCGACGCCAGTCCTCGAAGTCGCTGCCTCAGCACCACACGCTGAACCTGCGACGCCTGCTGCTAGCGAAGCTCAGGCAAAGCCAAAGCGCACGCGCCGCAAGAAGGTCACGGAAACCGAAGAGTCTGCACCAGCAGAAACCACTCCGGTCGATGCGACCCCAGCTGAGACAGCCGCTCCGGCCGCCGCCGAAGCAGAACCGGCTGAAAAGCCAAAGCGCAAATCTCGTGCGCGCAAGCCAAAGGCCGACGCCGCTGATGCTGCGCCAGCAGCCGATGCGAGCGCAGTCGAGGCCGCGCCCGTTGTCGCCGCGTCCGCTGCAGAAGCCCCAGCGGACTCTGACAAGCCGAAGCGCAAGCCACGCGTGAAGAAGGAACTGCCGCCAGAAGGTCTGGTTGTCACTTCGTCCGCGCCTTCTGAGGCAGCAGCGCCAGAAGTTGAGAACGCCGAAGCGCCCGGCGAAAAGAAGAAGGTCGGTTGGTGGCAGCGCCGCCTAGGCCTGAACTAAAACATAAAGGGCGGTCTTCGGACCGCCCTTTCTTTATGCCCTTTGCCCAATTGGTGCGGCGGATAAAAAGACTTCGCGCCGGACGACCGCTATCCCCTCTTTCACAGAGCGATGGATCGTAAGCCGGCTATGGTCGAAATTCCCCTGCCGCCGCCCGGAGTACTGGTGCCCACTGGGCTCCATACGGCGCCGGTCCGGGCCGAGATAATTGGCCGTTTCGATATAGAGCTGATCATTGCCAATCTGCGAGGTTAGACGCGACTGCAGAATGTGCTGATTTTCCGGCAAGCTAATGACATCGTCAAAACCCATTTCGATATGGGCGAGGACGTCTTCGCTCGGGCCGTCGGGAAGGAAGGTGATGATGGGGGCAAAGCGGACCTGGTCCAAGCTTGATACCCGCAATTGCGCCAAGAGGCGCTGTTTAGCCGCGACGCTAATGTTGTAGTGAACAAGGAAGAAGACCACCAAGGGCTCATCATCAGAGCCGCCATCGACAGTGTCGTGGGAAACAACTTGGCCGAAGCCCATCTTCCGCGCCAATTGCATAAGCTCGACGCGACCGTGGGCTTCATTGGCCACAATGATCGCCTTACAGTTTCCCAGCATCGTCGGCACCACTTGTAGCACTTTGGCTAGATCCAATGGGCTGTCGCAGATCCGATAGAGAAAGACTGTTGCGCTAAAAAAGTTCCAATCTCGCTAAAGCACGTGAGGAGGCTCAGCCCGCCAGAATGTCGAAACATTCAGCGAGCTGTTTCAATTTAGGCTGTAAGTCCTTGATTATAATGGCGATAAACAACGTCCTCAGGATCTTGCCTTACGCAGTTATCGTCACGCACCGCCCCCATGCGCTCGACGAGCTTAATCGAGCCCGCATTGCGGTCATCGATATAGCTTACGAGGTCCGGCAGCTTGAGGGCATCAAAGGCCCAAGAGCGGAACGCCAGCGCCGCCTCAAAGGCATAGCCCTGCCCCTCGTGCCCGTCGTAAAGCATCCAGCCGAGCTCTTTTTCCGGATAAAACGGACCGGCATTGATGCCCAACTCGCCGATGCATTGGCCGGTGGATTTGAGCTCGATCATCAACGAGCCATGCCCATACATCTGCCACAGCGCTAGGCCGTGACAGAACATGCCCCAGGCAGCCTTCTTGTCGAATGGTCCGCCCATGAACTCGGCTCGCTCAGACGCCATCAACTCGGCATAGGCCGCAAAATCCTCGGCCCGCGGCTCCCGCAGGATCAGTCGTTCTGTTTCGATTGTGGGTATAGCCACGCGCCCCTCCTCACTTCAAATAGGTCCGCATCCGCACAAGTGCCTCCTCGACACTGGCGCGGGTGCCAGCAAAGCTGAACCGAACGAAGCGATTGCCGTCGACACGGTCAAAATCGATCCCCGGCGTTGCCGCAACACCAATGGCGTCGAGCATTTTCTCGCAGAATTCCAGCGAGTTATTGGAGAATTTCTCAATGCCCGCATAAGCGTAAAACGCGCCGTCGCTGTCATGCGGCAGCGAGAAGCCGATCTCGCGGAGCCCATTGAACAGAACATCGCGCGTTGCCGCATAACCCGCCTTCTGCTCTTCGGAATAGTCGACTTCGCCAAGGGCGACGGTTGCCGCAATCTGGCTGAGGGTCGGCGCGGAAATGAAGAGGTTTTGCTGCAAAATTTCAGCGCGACGCACGAGCGCCTCGGGCATGACCATCCAGCCAATGCGCCAACCCGTCATGCAATAGTATTTTGAGAAGCTATTGATAATAATGGCGTTCTGCGTGAGTTCCAAGGCGCTAACGCTTGGCCCGGTGTAGTCGAGGCCGTGGTAGATCTCATCGGAGATCAGGGTAACGCCCAGCTTTTCGCAGGTGGCGATGATTTCGGCCAATTGCTCACGCGACACGGATGCGCCGGTCGGATTGGCCGGGCTGGCAAACAGCAGACCGTCAAATTTTTCGCGCGCATAGGCGGCCTCAATATCCGCACCAGTCAACCGCCAGCCGTTCTCGGCTGTGAGCGGGATTTCGGCTATACCGAAGCCCAAGCCAAACAAGGTATTGATATAGGCCGGATAGCCGGGACGGGTGATGGCAATGCGTGCGCCGGGCTTGAAGGCCGTGTGGAAGGCCAGAATAAAACCTGCCGAAGAGCCCATGGTCGCCAGGATCAGTTCAGGATCAACTGCGACGCCGTGATTGCGCTGGTAATAGGCGGCAAGCCCTTCGCGCAGCTCAAGCAAGCCCTTAGCATTGGTATAGCCCTGCGGATTTTCGACGGCCTTGGCCACAGCCGCGCGCACGGCTGGCGCAGGGGCCGATCCCGGTTCGCCAACTTCCAAATGGCAGACTGTGCGTCCCTGCCCTTCAAGCAGCTTGGCCTGCTTGAGAATATCCATGGCGAAGAACGGCATTAGCCCGTCAGCAGCAGTCGAAGTCATGAGGCCTCCAGAAATTACACTGGTGCTAGCCCGCCCCGAACACCGCTTCAACCGAAATGATCGACTTGACCTTCACTTCGCCATCATGGGTACGCATCACCATACTCCTCTGCTAAAAGCAGTGAACTGAATCAGCGCCCTGAGGAACATCCATGGCTAGGACGACGATTACTCTCACCGCTCTCGCTGGTGTTTTGGCTGGAGCCTTGGGCTGGGCCGTCATTGATCGTCCCGCTGCGGCTCTTCCAGAGGCCGAGCTGCGCGCCGTGGTCGAGAGTGTTGTCACCGCCAAGCTGGCCGACGCCCTGCCCGCGCCACAAGTTCTCTCGCCGCCGCCGCTCGACGCCAGTTTCCTCAATCCGATGATTGAAGATTATCTGATGCAAAACCCCACGGTTCTGCGCCGCATGGTGGCGAATTTGGAAGCCACTGAGCGTACCGAGGCCATGGCCAAGGCCGAAGAAGGGCTCGCGGCCAATGCGGACCTTATCTACAACGCCCCCAATCAAGTGGTGCTCGGCAATCCCGATGGCGACGTCACGCTGGTCGAGTTCTTCGACTACAATTGCGGCTACTGCCGCAAGGCCATGCCTGACCTCGTGACGCTGATGGCCGAAGATCCCAATTTGCGCGTCATCCTCAAAGAGCTTCCAATCCTTTCGGACGATTCCGTCGATGCGGCCCGTATTGGCGTTCTCGTTGCCGAGTCGGATGCCGACTACTGGACCTTCCACGAGGCGCTCTACACTGCCCGCGGTAAAGTGACCAAAGATACGGCCATTGCCGCAGCCCGTGGCCTTGGCCTGTCGCCCGTCGACCTCGAACTTCGCATGAAGGACGAGAGCGTCGCCACAGTCCTGCAGGATTCCTATAAGGTTGCCCAAGCATTGGGTATTTCGGGAACACCTGCTTATATCATCGGCAATGAAATCATCCCTGGCGCCATAGGCGTCGATGCATTGCGGGAACGAATTGCAAACATGCGCGAATGCGGTAAGGCACAGTGTGTTTAAAACCGGCCAACGCCGTTTTCCTTGGCGTTTTCGGTGCATTTCGTATAACCGCCCTTGCAGCGACTATGAATGGCAATGCACAAGACTAAGATCATGACGAAACGCGTTCTTGTCCTCAATGGCCCGAACCTCAACCTGCTCGGCACGCGCGAGCCGGGGACCTATGGCTCGGAAACTCTCAAAGACATTGAGAACCTTTGTCTCGCGACTGCAAAAGACGCGGGCATAGCTATCGATTTTCGTCAGTCTAACCACGAAGGTGAGCTGGTCACCTGGATTCAAGATGCCCGGAAAACGGCCGACGGCATTTTGATAAACCCAGCCGCTTATTCCCACACCTCAGTCGCCATCCACGATGCCTTACGCGCCGTGGCCCTTCCGGTGGCTGAAGTTCACTTGAGCAATATCCATCAGCGCGAAAGTTTCCGACATCATTCCTATGTGTCGTCGGTGGCTTTCGGCGTTATTTGCGGCTTTGGCGCACTTGGATATAAACTGGCCCTCATGGCCTTGGCCGACAAACTCAAATAACGCTTCAACGCGAGAAGCGGGAGACCGACAAGAATGACCAAGTCATCGTCAGTGGATCAGGATCTGATCCGCGCCATCGCCGAACTCCTCAACAAGGAAAACCTTGCTGAGATCGAAATCGAACAGGACGAAATGCGCATCCGCGTAACCCGTTCCTATCCGAACGAAGCTCCCGTCTATGCTCAGGCGCCGATCCAGTACGCAGCGCCAGCTCCGGCCGCTGCTGCACCGGCAGCGCCTGCTGGCTCCGTCCCAGCCGCTGCGCCGAAGGCAGAAGATCTGGCATCGAACCCAGGTACGCTGACCTCGCCAATGGTTGGCACTGCTTACTTGGCTCCAGAGCCAGGCAAGCCAGCATTCGCTGCTATCGGCACCAAGGTTTCTGAAGGTCAGACCGTCCTCATCATCGAAGCGATGAAGACCATGAACCAGATCCCAGCACACCGCTCCGGCACCATCACCCGCATTCTGGTCGAGGATGCTCAGCCCGTTGAATATGGCGAGCCGCTCGTCGTCATCGAGTAAGGGGGCGACCATGTTCCAGAAAGTCCTGATCGCCAATCGCGGTGAAATCGCGCTGCGCATTCTGCGCGCGTGTAAGGAGTTGGGTATTCAGACCGTGGCGGTTCACTCCACGGCTGACGCCAATGCCATGCACGTTCGCCTTGCGGACGAAAGCGTCTGTATCGGCCCGAACGCCGCCAAGGACAGCTATCTCAACATTCCGGCCATCATGGCTGCATGTGAGATCACTGGCGCCGACGCTGTGCACCCGGGCTATGGTTTCCTTTCGGAAAACGCGCGCTTCGCCAAGATCCTCTCCGAGCACAACGTAACCTTCATCGGCCCCTCGTCGCACCATATCGAAATCATGGGCGACAAGATCACCGCGAAGAAGACCGCTGTTGAGCTTGGCATTCCAGTTGTTCCGGGTTCTGCCGGTGCCGTGGAAACCGAAGAACAGGCCCTCGAAGATGCACGTCGCATCGGCTATCCGGTCCTGATCAAGGCAACCGCTGGTGGCGGTGGTCGTGGCATGAAGGTGGCGCAGACTGAAGCTGACCTCCTTGTCGCTTGGTCCACTGCCCGCTCGGAAGCCAAGGCCGCGTTCGGCAATGACTCTGTGTACATGGAAAAGTACCTGGGCAAGCCACGCCACATCGAAGTCCAGATCCTGGGCGACGGTCAGGGCAACGCCGTGCACCTCGGCGTGCGCGATTGCTCGCTCCAGCGTCGCCACCAGAAGGTCTGGGAAGAAGCTGGTGGTCCAACCATCAAGCCGGAAGAACGTGACGAGATCGGTGAAATTTGTGCTGCCGCTATGCGCAAGCTCAAATACTCCGGTGCTGGCACGATCGAGTTCCTCTACGAAAACGGCGAGTTCTATTTCATTGAAATGAACACCCGCCTGCAGGTGGAACATCCGGTCACAGAACGCATCACCGGCATCGACCTCGTGTACGAACAGATCCGCGTTGCTTCGGGCGAAAAGCTCTCGATGACGCAGGATCAGGTCAAGTTCACTGGCCATGCGATCGAAGTGCGTATCAACGCCGAAGATCCGCAGACCTTTGCGCCGTCACCCGGCACGATCACCTTCTACCACCCCGCTGGTGGCGTTGGTGTGCGCGTCGATAGCGCCGTCTACCAGGGCTACAAGATCCCGCCCTATTATGACTCGCTGATCGGAAAGCTGATCGTTTACGGTCGCACCCGCGAAGAATGCCTGCAACGTCTGCGCCGTGCGGTCGACGAGTTCGTCATCGATGGCGTCAAGACCACCCTCCCGCTCTTCCAGCGCCTGATCAAGGAAGCCGATATTCAAAACGGCAACTACGACATCCATTGGCTGGAAAAGTTCTTGGCTGAGAACAAGGTCTAATCATTTGAGGGGCGCGCAAGCGCCCCTTATCATATTCCCATGACCGACCCTCAAGACCCGTTCGACATCGAACTCACTCCAGAACTGATCATCCGCGCCTATTGCTCGGGCATATTTCCGATGGCGGAAGATGCTACCGACGAGAACGTCTTTTGGGTGTCTCCCGAAGAGCGCGGCATCATCCCGCTCGAGAATTTCCACGCCTCCAAATCCCTGCGCAAAACCATCCGGAAGTCCGGCTGGACCATTCGCGTCGATAGTGATTGGGACGGCATTTTGGACGGTTGTTCCACTGTCGGCAAAGACCGCAACTCCACTTGGATCAACTCCACCATTCGCTCCGTCTATGGCGAGCTGTTTGAGCGCGGCATTGCCCATACGGTTGAGGTCTGGGACGGCGAGCAACTGGTTGGTGGACTTTATGGTCTCGCCATTGGCGGCGCCTTTTTCGGCGAGAGCATGTTCCATCGCCAAACCGACGCTTCAAAAGCGGCTATGGCCCATCTCGTGGACCGGCTCCGCGCGGGAAATTTTGTTCTCCTCGACACCCAATTCCTCACGCCACATCTAGCCTCGCTCGGGGGAATTGAGATACCACGCGAGGACTATGAGGAACGCTTGGCTAAATCTCTCGAACACATGGGAGATTGGTGGGCATGGGAAGAGATAGATGAGCAAACCGACCGACCTGCCTGAGAGCTTTGCGCCTCTCAAAGACCTCGAGTGGCAGAAGATTACCATCGGCAAGTCTGCCGCTGCGGTTTGGCAAATCGCGCTTCGCGACGGCAATTCTGTTTTCCTGAAATCGGAAGCCAACCACCCTCTCGCCGAACTCCCCGGCGAGATCGAGCGGCTGAACTGGCTCACCAAAATGGGCTTCAAATCCCCGCGCGTCATCGACGCCGAACAAAGCGCCGACCGCGTCTGGCTGCTGATGAGCGCCGTGCCCGGTTCAGACCTGACGCACTTGCGCGACAAACCCGAATTGTTCATCCGCGCCTATTCGCAGGGCCTCAAGCGCATGCATGCGCTAGACCCGCGCCAATGCCCCTTCGATCACTCCATCGAGGCTCGCATCGCTCTCGGCACCCAACGCGCTGCGGCAAAGCTCGTTGACGAAAGCGATTTCGATCAGGACTGGATCGGTTCCACGGCGGAGGACGTGATCGCTTGGCTCAACGTTAATAGACCCACAGAGAGTGAGCTGATCGTCACCCACGGCGATCCTTCAGCCCCCAATATTCTGAGCGACGACGAGCGCTTTTCCGGCATGGTCGATTGCACCCGCCTGGGAACGGCCGATGTGTGGCAAGACCTTTCAATTGCCTGCCGCTCCATCGCTTACAATGTCGGCCAAGAGCACGTCCGGCCCTTTCTCGACCTTTACGGGGTCGAATGGAACGCAGAAAAGTTTCGCTTTTACAACACACTAGACGAGCTTTACTGACTCAACGCATTAACCGAAAAGCGATCTCGGTCACTGGCATTCCGCTGGGATGCTCGCCGGGGTCGAGGTGATAAATCTCTAGCCGCGTGCTATCGCTCCACGAGCCCTGCCCGTCGCGCCGACCATCAAGCTCCAAGCCTTCCCGTTCAACCCACTCGCCCAAGACCCGATTGGCATCATACAACTTGTGATAGTCGACATTGGCGTGCAGGGAGGCGTAGCGCCCGGCGGGCAAGATTGCCGTGCTCACCTCCCCTGATGGCGTCATCATGGTGGTCGTCGGTACGCCAACGATCACTTCCATGCCGCCATCTGAGTAACAGCGCGGGTAGTTGA
Source organism: Devosia sp. MC532 (assembly GCF_016461625.1). NCBI lineage: Bacteria > Pseudomonadati > Pseudomonadota > Alphaproteobacteria > Hyphomicrobiales > Devosiaceae > Devosia > Devosia sp. MC532. The sequence goes on from NZ_JAEMNZ010000005.1 coordinate 161,154, forward strand.
AGAAGGATCGGCCGGCGACGGTCCCACCCATCTCTTCAATCCAAGCAATAAGCTGATCGACAAGCGGCGGCGCGACACGGCCAATCTCAGGCTGAGGTACAACCACGCGCATAAACGCGAAAGTCAGCGCTTCGCGCTCGACAATTTTGGGTTCAGTCAGCATTTCACTCCCCATCAAACACTGATGGGCAAGTATGCCTCTCAAACCGAGGCAAAAGCTAGACTATCTGCTCGAGGGCGGCGGCACGTCTGTCGAGGTCTTACACTCGATCAGCCACACGTCATAAACCGCATGATCAACCGCGTTAAGCGCCGGGCTATCGGCGAACATCCAGCCGGTGAAAATCCGTTCCGCCGAGCCATCAAGGCTGCGCTGGTCGACTTCAAGGAAAGCCGAAGTGCGCTGCACCGTGTCGGAGCTCGAGCGATTGTAGCAAGCGCGTGGCGTCATCTCGAGCGCGCCAAACAGCACCGTCTCATCGATGAAAACGTCAAAACGGGTAATGCGACCGGTAATTTTGTCGAGCCCGGCAAAGGTCGCGACCGGATTGGCAATCGGCTGCGCATATGCGGGGGCCGAAAAAGCGAAAACGGTCGCTGCCAGCAGCGACCGAGAAATGAGACGACGGAGAAAGGGCAAGCCCAAAACCCTTATTCGGGCGACCACGCCTGGTAGTCGCCGGTAACCTGCGGACGTTCACCGGACTTCAACAAGCTGCCTTCCGGACGGTAAGCAGCGGCAGTGCCGGTGAGGTTCTTCTGATGCGGCTTTTCCCAAGCGCGCGGCTGATAGTTTGCGCCACTTGGCACCTCGTCGGTGCGGTGATGCATCCAGCCATGCCAACCGGGCGGAATCGCCGAAGCGTCAGCAAAGCCACCCGCATAGGTAACATACCGACGGCTCGCCTTGCGATCCTGATAATAGCGATTACCGAACTCATCCGAGCCCACATATTCGCCAAAGCGCTTGATCCAAAGGCGCGTGCCCCAGGTGTTGCCACCCCACCACGCGAAGATTTCACTCAGGAATTGCTTGATACCGGACTGGGCCACTTGTCGATTCCAGAAGAATTGGTCGTCAATACTCTGGGCGGTTTAGCATGGCCCGCCCCCCGATCCAATTCTTTCTTGCGACAATCGGACCCACCACAGGGCTTTTTCTATCCCCGTCATACTCAACCGTGCCCATTGACCATTTTCTTGCGCTTGACATTGACCATGGCTGATTCAGGGATTTGACCCGAACCTGAAAACCGCAAGTGCTTTCACCCTTTAGCGTCAAAACCTCAAACATCACTACCCTCCCCGCAGCGCCCAATTAACGAGTGCGACGGCTTGTGAAGCGCAGGGGCTATATCCATATAAAATACTAGATTTTGAGATTAAACCCAAATGCACCACTAGGGATAGTGTGATCGAAATCTCAAATTTGCGTCTCGACTCGTACAGGGATCGGGCTTCTCATGGCCTCAACACCTGTGTGCATGCCGAGCACACTCACCCGAGCCCAGAGACCGAAAATGCGCATCACCCGCCGCTTTACGACCGCCACCTCTGATCGCTACGCCAATATCGCGTTTCGCGCTGCCACCAGCGAGATCCGCAATCCCAATGGCTCGACCGTCTTCAAGCTCGAAGATATCGCCATTCCCGAGACTTGGTCTCAGGTGGCGACCGACATCATCGCCCAGAAATACTGTCGCAAGGCGGGCGTGCCGGCGGCGCTCAGAAAAGTCGAAGAGAACGCGGTTCCCTCCTGGCTTTGGCGCTCTGTGCCCGATGAAGCCGCCCTCGCCCAGCTCCCCGCAGATCAGCGCTACGGCTGTGAGCGCGACAGCCGGCAGGTGTTTGATCGTCTTGCGGGCACATGGACCTATTGGGGTTTTAAGGGCGGCTATTTCGACACCGAGGACGACGCCCGCGCCTTTTATGACGAGCTGTGCTACATGCTCGCCACCCAGCGCGTTGCGCCGAACTCGCCGCAATGGTTCAACACGGGCCTGCACTGGGCCTATGGCATCGATGGGCCCGGTCAGGGCCACTACTATGTCGATCCCTTCACCCATGAACTGACGGCCTCCACCTCGGCCTATGAGCACCCGCAGCCCCACGCCTGCTTTATCCAGTCGGTCGACGATGATCTCGTCAACGAGAATGGCATCATGGACCTTTGGGTCCGCGAAGCGCGCCTTTTCAAATACGGCTCGGGTACCGGCACCAATTTTTCCGCCCTGCGCGGCTCTGGCGAAAAACTCTCGGGCGGCGGCAAGTCCTCCGGGCTGATGAGCTTTCTCAAAATCGGCGACCGCGCTGCGGGCGCGATCAAATCGGGCGGCACCACACGACGCGCCGCCAAAATGGTCGTTGTCGATATCGATCATCCCGACATCGAAGAGTTCATCAATTGGAAGGTGAAAGAGGAGCAAAAGGTCGCCGCTCTGGTGACCGGCTCGAAAACCGTTTCCAAGCATTTGAAGGCCGTCATGAAGGCTGCCATCAATTGCGAAGGCGGAGTGGGCGATGACTGCTTTGACGTCAGCAAAAACCCAGCCCTCAAGCGTGAGGTCCGCGCCGCCAAAAAGGCGCTGGTGCCGGAAAACTACATTTTCCGCGTCATCCAATTCGCCCGCCAAGGTTTTACCGACATCGACTTCCCGGTCTACGACACCGATTGGGACAGCGAAGCCTATCTGACTGTTTCGGGTCAAAACTCGAACAATTCCGTTCGCGTCACCGACGCGTTTCTGCACGCGGTCGAAGCCGACGCGGATTTTGCCCTCACCGGTCGCCGCGATGGCAGCACCTTCAAGACGCTAAAGGCGCGCGATCTCTGGGATCAGATCGGCCACGCCGCCTGGGCTTCGGCTGATCCGGGGCTGCAATTTCACACGACCATCAATGAGTGGCACACGTCCCCCGCTGCAGGCCCAATCACGGCTTCCAATCCGTGCTCGGAATACATGTTCCTCGACGACACGGCCTGCAATCTCTGCTCGGTCAACCTGCTGCCCTATCGTCAGGCCGACGGCAGTTTTGACACCGAAGCCTTTGAGCATACTGTCCGCCTCTGGACCATTGTGCTCGAAATCTCGGTGATGATGGCGCAGTTCCCCTCGCGCGCCATTGCCACCCGCTCTTTCGAATACCGCACGCTCGGCATTGGCTACGCCAATATCGGCGGCTATCTCATGACCTCCGGCATTCCCTATGACAGCGCCACCGGCCGCGCCATCACCGGGGCCATCACCGCCGTCATGACCGGGGTCAGCTACGCCACCTCCGCCGAAATGGCCAAGGAGCTTGGCCCCTTCGCCGATTATCCCCGCAATGCCGCGCATATGCTGCGCGTCATCCGCAATCACCGTCGCGCCGCTCACGGTCAAACCGCCGGCTACGAAGGCCTTTCTATCGCGCCAGTCGCCCTCGACCACGCCAACCTCTCTGACGCCACGCTCGCCGCGCGCGCCAAGCAAGCCTGGGACGACGCGCTCGCCTTGGGCAGTGAGCACGGTTTCCGCAATGCGCAGGTCTCCGTGATCGCACCCACGGGCACCATTGGCCTCGTGATGGATTGCGACACCACCGGCATTGAGCCCGATTTTGCGCTGGTAAAATTCAAAAAACTCGCGGGTGGCGGTTATTTTAAAATCATCAACCGCGCCGTGCCCCCGGCCCTGCGGACCCTAGGCTATTCCGAAAGCCAGATCGCGGAGATGGAAGCCTATGCCGTCGGCCACGGCAATCTCAACCAAGCCCCGGCCATCAACCCGGCCAGCTTGAACGCTAAGGGTTTTACTGAGGACAAGATTGAGGCCCTCAACGGCGCGCTCAAGTCGGCATTCGACATCAAGTTCGTCTTCAACCAATGGACGCTTGGGGTCGACTTTCTCAAAACCCTTGGGGTTACCGACGCCCAGCTGGCCGATCCAAGCTTTGAGCTTCTGTCCTTCCTTGGCTTTTCCAAGGCCGAGATTGAAGCCGCGAACACCCATGTGTGCGGAGCCATGACGCTCGAAGGCGCGCCGCACATCAAGGCCGAACACCTGCCGGTCTTTGATTGCGCCACCCCCTGCGGAAAAATCGGCAAGCGTTACCTGTCCGTGGACAGCCACATATTGATGATGGCCGCCGCCCAGCCCTTCATTACCGGGGCGATTTCCAAGACCATCAACATGCCCAATGACGCGACGGTCGAGGACACGAAAAACGCCTATATGCAGTCCTGGCGTTTGGGGCTGAAAGCCAATGCGCTCTATCGCGACGGCTCCAAGCTGAGCCAGCCGCTCAATGCCTCGCTTCTCGCCAATGATAATGACGATGAAGACGACGTGGTCGAAACCTTCGCCGCCATGCCCGCCGCCGCGCGCACCGAAGTCATCGTCGAAAAAATCGTCGAGCGCCTGCGTGAACGCGAGAAAATGCCTGACCGCCGCAAGGGCTACACCCAAAAGGCTGTCGTCGGCGGCCACAAGGTCTATGTCCGCACGGGCGAATATGACGATGGTCGCTTGGGCGAAATTTTTATCGACATGCACAAGGAAGGCGCCGCCTTCCGCGCCATGATGAACAATTTTGCCATCGCCATTTCTCTGGGCCTGCAATATGGCGTGCCGCTCGATGAGTATGTGGAGGCCTTCACCTTCACCCGCTTCGAGCCGGCCGGCATGGTCCAAGGCAATGACCGCATCAAGAACGCTACATCCATTCTCGACTACGTCTTCCGCGAGCTGGCCGTGTCTTACCTCGACCGCGACGACCTCGCGCATGTTAACCCCGACACGCCCACGGCGCTGGGCAAAGGCGTCGCCGAAGACCACGACGCCCGCACGGCCCCAACACCCGTTCCTGCGGCACAATTTGTCTCGCGCGGCATGACCCGCGGCCGCACGGCGAACACGTCACTCATGCTCGTCCCGACAGCCGAGATCTCCCGACTGTCACCCTCGGGCACCAACACCAGCACGGTGACCGCCCTGCGCTCTGGCACGGCCCTCAAAATTGAGCCGAGCCCAACAGCGCTCAACGCCGCCGAACTCTCCCCCCTCCCAGCCCCGCCGCCCTCAAAGGACACGGGGCTCCTCCGCGCCGAAGCTCAAATGAAGGGCTACACCGGCGACCAATGCACCGAGTGCCACAACTTTACGATGGTGAGGAATGGGACGTGTTTGAAGTGTGACACGTGCGGAACGACGACGGGGTGTAGTTGAACAACAAATTAAGCACACCGACTCCGATGACATTCTTGCAAATTACTGGCATCAATCAATTACACTTAAGTAATTTGGAAGTACCATGCATTCGGATGGCAACCGTATATATTTTACTAGCGACACTGGGCATGACCCACTCCCTACCGCGGCGGCGCTACACAACCTAATCACCAAACAAGGATACTCTGACATAATATTGGACTTCGAGAATGCAGGGTATTTGTCACCCTCTTTCATGATTCCACTAGTAACCATTTCTCGAAACTACCGGAGAGAGAACGTCAACTTTGAGATCGTGATGCCAAGCACGAAGAAAAGTGCATTGCACGTCAGCAACACTAATTGGGCTCACCTCATTTCGCCAGAGAGCTATGAGGCCAAAGGGGCTGATCAGCTGCACATGTCTGCTAGGCAATATCTTAATCCTGACGAGCAATTTAGAGCCGTTGATGACAGCATTGGCGTCATGATCAATTCGCTAGAAGGGGTCAATCGATCTGGCCTACAAGCTCTGGAATGGGCGCTCAATGAAATAACTGACAACGTGCTAAACCACGCCAATTCAGCTGTTGGCGGGATAATGCAAGTAGTCAACTTCCCGAATAGACGACGCGTGGAATTTTACGTTTGCGACGCAGGTATGACAATTCCGCGCAGTCTACGAAGCGGCCGCCAAGATATTACGAATGACACTAGCGCCTTACGCTCTGCAATTGAAGAAGGAGTAACCAGAAACAAGCAGACTAATCAAGGGAACGGGTTATTCGGAACCTTTAAATGCTGCGAGGTAAGCAACGGTGACTTTGACATTACATCCGGCATGGTATCGCTCCGCGCTAGGCCAGGTGAACTACCGGTCACAGAGGGCACAATTCCGTTTCCTGGAACTTTCGTAAGAGCGTCGATAGGCTATGACTATGAAAAACTGTTGGAACGTGCCCTTGTATTCGGAGGAAAACGTCATGTTCCGGCACACGATTTCATCGATCGCTTCTACCAAATCGACGGCGAAACTATCCAATTCAAGGTTGCAATTGAACTGAAAGCGTTTGGCAGCAGAGAAGCGGGTAAGTTAGCGCACGCAAAAATCGAAATGCTAACGGAATCCTTCTCCATTCCAGTAGAGTTCGATTTCGAGAATGTCAGATTGATCACCAGCAGCTTTGCTGACGAAGTCTTCGGCCGAATATTTGAAAGCATGGGCGCAGTGCGGTTTGGGCACATTTGTCGCTTTAAGAACGTCGACTCAACCATCCGTGCACTAATTGACAGAGCGATCGCGCAGCGCATTAGCCAATAGCTCCCCGAAGAAACCTTATCCCCCCACAGGCCGCGCGGTCGCGAAGAACTGTCCAGTAGGGAGAGCCGGATGGGGCTGGTACATTAGCCCCCACCAGCCGCCACCCTCGGGCTTGACCCGAGGGCTCTGCACTTGCCGAGCCATCCAAAAGTACAGTCTCTTCGGGTCAAGCCCGAGGACGACGCGCGGGGATTGAGTGAGAAAAGGCATGACCAGGCCTAGTCCCAGATCTCATCCCAGAGATCGCGCCACTCGGGGTTATCCAGTTCAATCAGCGCTTCCTTCCACGCGCGATACCATCGCTTGAGTGATGTCTCCCGCTGGCTCGCATCGGGGATTTCTCCATGCTCCTCAAAATACACCAAGCGCTTGATATTGTTTTTCTTGGCCTATCCCGGCACGAGCCCTTCGCGATGCTCATACACAAGGCGCTGGAGATCATTGGTCACGCCGATATAGGTGCGGCCACGGCGCGTATCGGCAAGTATGTACACAAAGCCTGACATGGAGAGATCATCACGCCTCTGCAGGCGGGATCAACTTGTCAGAATTCCCTAAATCCGCCCAACGTCGCTCTACAAAAAGCGGGAGCACCACGCAGGACCTAGCGCGTGAAAGCGCTATTCGGCGGCCCTGACGGTGCTCAGCGGAATGCACAAGGGACGCTGGTGCACAGGATCGGTGATGACACGGGCACGGACGTCAAACACGCGCGCAATGGTGTCTTCGGTCATCAGATCTTCCGGCGATCCGCTGGCCGCAATGGCGCCATCGCGCAAAAACACCAGATGATCGGCATAGCGCGCCGCCAGATTGAGATCATGCAGCACCAGCACAACAGTGCGCCCGAACCCCTCCTTGAGCTCCCGCACGAGATCGAGGCAATCGAGCTGATGGGCCATGTCCAAGTGGTTGACCGGCTCATCGAGGCAAACGACGTCCGTCTGTTGCGCCAAGACCATCGCGATCCAGACGCGTTGCAACTGACCGCCAGAGAGCGACCCGATGCGGCGATCGCGCAAGGCGGTGACGCCCGTCCCTGCCATGGAGCTTTCCAGTGCCGACGCATCATCGCGGCTCCACGGTTGCAGCATGGATTGGTGCGGATAGCGGCCCAGCCGAACCAGTTCCTCAACCGTCATGTCTTCCGGCGCGGACGGGCTTTGGGCCAAAAGGCCGATCTGTCGCGCCAGCGCCTTCTCGCCCAGCCGAGAAATGTCGAGCTCTTCGAGGAAAATACCACCAGAGGTGGGCTTATGCAGGCGGCGAATAGCGCGGAGCAGAGTGGACTTGCCACACCCATTTGGCCCGGCCAGAACGGTAATTTTACCGCGCTCAATAGGCAGCGACAAAGACTGCAGCACATTGACCTTGCCATAGGAAAGGCTGAGATCGCGCACATCGATGCGGGAGCAGGATTTATCCGTCATTGCGTTGCTTGCCCATCAGCAGGAATAAGAAATAGGGAGCGCCAATAATGGCGGTCACAGTGCCCGCGGGCACCTCAATCGGCGAGAACAGAACCCGCACGATCATGTCGGCACCGACGAGGAAAATAGCGCCGAGCAGGAAGCTGGCGACAATACCGGCATAGACATTGCGCCCAACCAGCAAGCGCGCCAGATGCGGCGCCATAAGGCCGATGAAGCCGACAGCGCCAACAAAGGCGACCGAGAGAGCGGTCAGGCTCGCGGCGAGCGCGAAAATGACGATGCGAAAGACCGGCAGGTTGAGCCCGACGGAACGCGCCGAAACTTCATCGAGATCAGCAGGTGGCAGACGCCGTGCGGCCAGCAGCACTAAAATCATGATGGGCAGTAGGGCAATCGCGGTGATCTGGATTTCCCCCCAGTTCACCTCGTTGACCGCGCCAGCCAGCCATCGCTGGGCTTGGGTGGCGCGATAGATCGGCCCGATCAGCATGAAAATGACGGTGAGGGCCTTAGCAACCGCCGCAACGGCAATGCCGAACAGCAGAAGCCGGATCGCCGATGAGGCCTGGCGTCCCGATAAGGTGAATACGAGCGTGATCGCCAAAAACGCGCCGATTGCGGCCGCAACAGGCTGATAGGCAATGGAGGTGACCAGCGCATTGGACTCGTTGGAGAGCAGCGCCAGAAACAGCACAACGCCTAGGGCAGAGCCGTCAATAACGCCCAACACACCGGGCGACGCTAGGCTATTGCGCGTGACCTTTTGCAGAAGAAACCCGGAGACCGCCATGCCGCCACCAGCCAAAATGGCCATGACGACGCGCGGGAGGCGCAATTGCAATACAATGATGTTCTGCGTCTTCTCGCCAACGCCGAGAATTACGCCGATGATTTTATCAAAGGCGATCCAGGTTGAGCCAAAGGCAACAGCGCTGAGGGACAGCAGGACGAAGACGGCGATGATGGCCACGAGGCTCATCGCATTTCGATACTGGGTCACAGCCGAAGACGAAGGGGTCATGCGGCTCTCCGCTTCAACAAAACCAGCAGCGCAATTCCGCCGACAACAGCAGTGATCGCCCCGACCGGCGCTTCTGTGGGATAGACAACAAAGCGGGCGACCACATCAGCTGTGGTGGCGTAGATGGCGCCAATCAGCGCTGCCGCTGGAATGAGACGACGATGGCTCAAGCCGACCAGCCAACGGGCAATGTGCGGAACGACAAGGCCGATAAAGCCCACCGGGCCAGCCATCGATACTGAAGCGCCCGTCAACAGCGACACCGCCAAAAAGCTCAAGCCACGCACGGCAAACAAGGGGACTCCGAGTCCCGTAGCTGTCGAGTCGTCAGCCTGCAAAGCATCAAGCGGGCGCGCCAACACAATGGCAAGCACCGCGCCCAGGGCAATGATGGGAGCACCGGTCTGCACCAAGGCGATTGGGCGATCAACGAAGGCGCCAGAAAGCCAGAACAGAAGTTGAGAGAGCTGCGCCTCATTGGTGCTCAGGACTACTTCAACAAGCGAGTGCCCGAGGCCCGCAAAGGTCACCCCGATCAGAACGATCCGAATGGGCGACAGACCGCCCGCGCTAGTAGCAATTGCAAATACCAGCACGCTTGTTGCCAGCGCACCCATGGCGGCCGCGATTGATAGCCCGGTCAGCGACCCAACACCGAACCAGAAACTCGCAATGACGACGCCCAAGGACGCCCCGGCATTCAGCCCCAAGGTGTCAGGCGAGGCAATGCGGTTTCGAGACAGCGTCTGGACGAGGACGCCGGCGATGCCCAGCCCAGCCCCAACCAGTGGCGCGATCAAGGCGCGCGGGAGACGTAAATTGGCAATGACGACGGCAGTTTCCGAGCCGTCATAGGCGACAATGGCCTGCCAGACTTGGTCAAGGCCATAGACGCGATAACCGACGCAGATGCTGATGAGCACCGCGGCGATGAGAGCAATGATCAGACCCGCATATATCGAGGGCATTGGTCCGAACTGGCGATGTGCGGATGGCGTACTCAGCTTAGCCCTCAAACTTGAAGTTGACAGTCATGTTAAACTCTGGTGTGAGCTATGCGCATTCATGACTATCAATGTCAAGTTAGGTGCAAAATGCGCAATCTGAAGATTGTTGTAATCGCCGCCTCGGTGGCTTGTGTTGCGGCCTTCGCGTCATCGGCCGGTGCCCGTGAAGTCACCCATTCCATGGGCACGACAGAAGTCCCAGACGCGCCGCAGCGCGTGGTGGTGCTGACCAATGAAGGGACGGAGGCACTGCTCGCCGTCGGCATTACGCCAGTCGGCGCAGTCCGCTCCTGGCTTGGCGACCCATGGTATGGCCATATCGCCGATCAAATGGCCGATGTGACCGTTCTGGGAGAAGAGTCGGCGATTAACCTCGAGCTTCTGGCTGCCCTTGAGCCAGACCTGATCATCGGCACCAAAATCCGCCATGAGCAGATCTACGAACAGCTGTCGGCAATCGCCCCAACGGTGATTTCCGAGCGCCTGCGCGGCGACTGGAAGATCAACATGGAGCTCTATGCAGAGGCTGTCGGCAAGTCCGCCGAAGCTGAAGCTGCGTTTGCCGCCTATGACGCGCGTATTGCGACCACGAGCGCTGCGCTTGGCGATGCCAAAGCAGAAGAGATTTCGCTCGTTCGCTTCATGGCTGGACGCACAAGAATCTACCTGAATGACACATTTGCCGGCAATGTTCTGAGCCAGATCGGCTTTGCCCGTCCGGCGAACCAGGACCGCGACGAATTTGCCGACGAGGTGACCAAGGAACGTATCCCTGAGTTCCAAGGCGACCGTCTGTTCTACTTCATCTACGAGACCGGCGATGGCGCGGCAGACACGGCAGCCGCTGAATGGATGGCCGACCCCCTGTGGGCCGCGCTACCCGTCGTCGCCGCTGGCAAAGCCCAGGGCGTGTCGGACGCGACTTGGAATACGGCCGGCGGCATCCTCGCTGCCAATGTAATGCTTGACGATATTGAAGCCATTTATGGGCTTCCAGCGACCCGCAAATAAGCCTCAACGCGGGCCCGACTGCGGGCCCGCTCCTTATCCGCAAGAGAAACCAAATAACCATGATCAAATCCCTCCTAACAGCCGCAGTGCTGAGCTCGGCGCTCTTCGGCTTCGCCGGATCGAGTGCGGCCCGCGAAGTGACGCACGCCATGGGCGTTACAACAGTTCCAGACGCGCCCCAGCGCGTGGTCATGCTGACCAATGAAGGCACTGAGGCGCTGGTCTTTATCGGCGTGATCCCTGTTGGCGCGGTCCAGAGCTGGGACGGCGATCCGTGGTATGCGCACCTAAGCGAAGCGCTCAAGGACACGGTCGCCCTTGGCACTGAAAATGCTGTCAATCTGGAGGTCATCGCCAGCCTTGAGCCAGACTTGATCATTGGCAACAAAGTGCGTCAGGAGAAGATTTACGACCAGCTGTCCGCCATTGCCCCAACGGTTTTCGCCGAGGACCTGAGCGGTAGCTGGAAGGATAATATGACCCTTTATAGCGAAGCCGTCGGCAAGGCAGAGGAAGGCAAGCAGGCGCTGGCCGATTTCGACGCCCGCGCCGCCACGATCGCCAATTCCATTGGTGACGGGCTTGCTGAAGAGATCTCGCTGGTTCGCTTCGCTCCCGGTCGTGTCCGCCTTTACTACAAGGACACCTTCGCCGGTGGCATTCTCGGCCAGATGGGCTTCCAACGTCCTGCAGCTCAGAACAAGGATGAGTTTGCAGAAGAAATCCAGAAGGAACGTATCCCGGACATGGCCGGCGACCGTATCTTCTACTTCTCCGATGATGCCGACCCAGAAGATGCCAAGGCGAATTTGTCCGAGTGGACCAGTGACCCGTTGTGGCAGAACCTTGAGGCCGTCAAGTCGGGCAAAGCCCAGCGCGTGAGCGAACTGGTATGGAACACGGGTGGCGGCATTTTCTGCGCCAACATGTTGCTGGACGAAATCGCCGCCATCTATGGCGTTGATCCAGCGAAGGCCGACTAAAGCCTGGCTGCAGAACCTCAACCATGGACTTTTGCACTGATTACGCCATTGCCCAGCCGCTCGCCGGCACCGGGGCAATGGCACTGCGCCACATGTTTATCCGCTGGCCGAAAGGGAAATGGCGTCGGCCACGGTACCAGTCGGCTGGTTTGGATGAGGTTCTGCAACGCGCCATCCACGAGTCCTACGGGCCGAACTGCTATGTCGGGCTGCTTGAGAGCGACGGCGGCCCAGACTTGGAACTGGTGTCATTTCCCGACAGCCGCACCGCCCTACCCGCAAATCAGACCGAAGCCGTAGCCCTCATTCGCGCTTGGGCGGACGGCACGCCACTGAGCGGTCCCGTTTTGCCGCGACCGGTCATTCTGTGCTGCACTGATGCCAAGGTGAATGCGTGTTGCGCACGCTATGGTTTCCCCATCTACAAAGCCCTTCGAGAACAGGCCGGAGCGTTTGGCTTTGATGTGATGCAGACCACCCACTTTGGCGGCTGTCACTTCGCCCCTTCGGTCATTGTCATGCCACAGCGCGCCCGCTATGGCCGCCTTACGCCAGATCAAATTCCAAGCTTCTTAGATACCCTCGCCCAAGGCCGACATTACCTGCCTGCCTTTAAGGGCCGCCCCGAACTCAGCGAGGCTGAACAGGCCGCTGAAATTGCAGCGTGGGAATGGGCCGAAGCAAACGGCTTCACCCAAGACGATGTGCGATTACTGGACCCAATTGAGGGAACTGGCGGCACCGCGAGCGCTCAGGCCATGGTCGGCAACGCTGTTCTCGCAATTGGCTTAGAAACCAAGTCGTTCCACATGCACGGCACCTGCCGTTCGCTAGCCAGCGACGACGGAAAAACCGTTGAGCGCCTCATCGTGACCGCGGTCCAAGTCGTCCATCGACCGTAAAACACACGAGTGCACTACTCGGCGTACACTTCGGCCCCGATGAGAGGCCGAATACCCGGCCTCTCATGATCTGCTATTCGCAGTGTCCGCAGCCTCAAACGTATTTGAGGCCCTTTTCGGCCAAGCGTTCACGCATCTTGTAGATATCGAGGCCCAACTCGCCAGCTGCGAGACGTTTGCGCTTCGCCTCTTCGGCAGCCGGGACGCTTGCACTCACCTTTTCCGTCTGGCTCGGGACGATAGAATACGGCACACCGTATGGTGCTGACTTCGAGTTTAATGCACTTGAATTGCCAGATCGGGCACTCATCCTATTAAACTACTTGGTGCTTCCGACATTAAACGTGGCACTCTACTTCGGGTTGATAGGCAATGACGTGCCCCCAGATATTGGACCGCCCGCCTGGGGCTTTTCCGGGGGTATGCGTTCAGGGATGGCCGGATGCCCCTGACACATTTATGAGCGATATCGGCGGTTTGTTGCCGATGGCGCACGAGGCGATGCTTGCTTAACCTTTTTCATCGCCGGAGGACCGGCACTGAAGTCATCTTCGCCTCGTGCAGCAGTCCCACGCCTCAGGCCAAGATCTCGACCCGCGGGCCCGCAGCCACGCGGCGCATGTTCACGTTTTTTGCTCTGAGCCCGTGGCACGCCACGCAATATTGCTATGCCCCAAACAGAGGCATAGGCTGCTCGCCAAGGAGGACAACACGATGGATACCGCGAGCAAATTTGGGGGCGTCACGCCCTACCTCAGCGTCGATGGCGCACGCAAAGCGATCGAGTTCTACAAGGTCGCCTTTGGCGCTATAGAGCGCCACGCCCTGCCAAGCGAGGACGGCAAGCTGATCATGCATGCCCATATCGACATCAACGGCACGCCGATCTTCCTCAGCGACTTCTTTCCCGACTACGGCTATCCCGCCGTCCCGCCCCAAGCATTCAATCTGCACATTCACGTCGACAACGCCCAGATGTGGTGGGACCGCGCCTTGGCGGCAGGGTGCACAGTCGGCCAGCCGCTCGAAAAGCAATTCTGGGGTGATATCTACGGCCAGCTAAAAGATCCCTTCGGCGTCACCTGGGCCATCGGCCAAGAGACTGCAGACTCGTAGTGCGCGCCGCGAGCCTTTAGGCCAACCCCTGCCGAACCTCAGCCGCATGTCTCCAAGACTTTTCCGATCATCGTCTTGGAGCCACGCGCGCCAAACACATGCGTATCGAGCTGATCAAAAGCCCCGCCGCCTTTCGTTCGCACAAAGGCAACCCGCATGCTGTCTCGCGCCTGTTGCGCAATCCGCGCCCACTGCCGCGCCACGGGGCCCCGCACGATCACCGAACTTCCATCCAGATGCACCAATGGCATGTCCTGGGCAAAGCTTGTTCCACCCCCAGATGACACCCGGCTACCAGAAGCCGCGTCCGGGGTAATCGCCACGCTAATCGAACTCGCGCCCACCACAGCTTTGTCCGGTGACTTCACCCAAAAGCCCATGGTGAGCGTTCCGCCGCGACACGCAAACTGAAACTGGGCCTTGTCTGTCTCAAACCACGCAATGGGCGTCGCACCGCCCTCATAGCGCCAAAGCTCATCGGCCATGAGCGGCGCGGTGAAAGCCAAAGAAAGAACTGCGGCAGCAAAAATACGCATGGCAAACCAGTGAGTGATCGACAGGTTCACTGGCCACCAAAACCGCTAAAATTCTCTTTCAATTTTCGCGAGCCAACAAAAGGTGATGACCCAGTCGCACAGGGCGCCTCACTCGCTGATCAAATAATTCCAGAGCACTTGCCAAGAGTTCGAGAGCAGAACACTCTCCTTCTCATCAAAGGACAAGCTTGGCTTGAGGACGAGTCTCATATGACCGAAGTACAATCCAATATCGGACTTAATCGTCGCCATGTTCTGTTTGGCGCAGCGTCTTTAGCGGCACTAACGCTGGCCGGGTGCACCAGCATGGGCGGCGGCATGTCGCACGAGGAAGCTCTGCTCGCCTATGGTCCTCTGCCCAAAGAACGTTTCCCGGTCCCGGCCGTCAATCTGAACAAGGTCGACCCACGGTATCTGCGCCGCACGGTCGCCTATAAATCCAATGAGGCGCCGGGAACGATCATCGTCGACCCAGGAAAATTCTACGTCTATCGCATCGAGGGGAATGGCATGGCCACGCGCTACGGCGCCAATGTTGGCCGCGCAGGCTTTCTTTGGAATGGCGACGCTTACATCGGCCGCAAGGCAGAGTGGCCCGTCTGGACCCCGCCACGCGAGATGATTGCCCGCCAACCTGAAGTCGCAAAATATGCAGGCGGCATGGCCCCCGGTCTCGACAATCCACTCGGGGCGCGGGTGCTCTATCTGTACCAAGATGGGCGCTACACGCTCTACACCATCTATAGCACCGTCATGCCGGAGACGATCGGCAAGAACATCACCAGTGGCTGCGTCGGCCTGCTCACGCAAGACGCCAAGCATCTGTTCGACCGAACCCCGGTCGGCACCAAGGTTGTGGTGCTCAAGGCCTAGTCGCCAAAACACAAAAGGCCCCTGCGGGGGCCTTTTAGCAGTCTATCGACGATTGGGCCTCAGCGGTCCTGCTCGTCGCTCCAGCCTTTGGCCCACATCATGCCAATGATCGCCCCTTTGATGGGCGGCATCACCGCGAGCGAGCCGAAAAGCGTCACCGGCACCAAAATATAGAGATAGAACATCGGGTCATTCGCTCCCCGCAGTTCCATATCCAGCATCAACACAGCGACAACATGAACAATGAGCGTGATGACCACGAGGCTGGTAAACAACCCGGCCTTAAACTCGCCGATTGGTTCATTGCAGTTGGCGCAGACATCCACCTGTTCGAGATAGTGATGGAATAGCCATCCCTTCCCACAATTTGGGCACTTGCACTTGAGGCCACGCTTCATCGCTGGCCATACGCGCTTCTGGTTAGAGACGGGCTCTTGCATCTGCCTTCCTCTCCTTCGGATTGCGGCCCTCTAGGGCTAGGTCCGCATACCGCCTGGGTCAAAGTGGCGATTTGTATCACCCTGACCAAATTTTACGCATCAGGCGACTATAGTAGCCAAATCCCAAGGAGATCGGCCACGGAACAATTTTTACGCGTGTGCGGTGCCTTAAGGGAGAAACACGCATATGGGTTCCACACTCTTGACCTTACCCCTTGGGAAGGCCGTACCTACCGTGCCGGTCCCGCCAACCATCGGTCAATCCGGCCAATTGCGGCCCACTTAAGCCGACTCAGCGGCTTTCAAATAGCGCTCGAAAAACCATAAAACGCTGTCCCGCATCTGGGGCGTTTCCATATGGCCAACACCCGGCTCTATCAGCAGGTCGAGCGCTTCTGGCTTACCCAGATAGGCTGCTTCAAGTTCCAGCCAAGCAGCCTTGAACGCATCTGGCGGCGTCAGGCTATCGTCTTCACCGATGCACACCATTTGCGGGCGCGGCGCGATTAAAGCTGCCACCTGTCCGGCGTCGAACTCTTCCAGCAAGCCCGGCACGACCATATAGATGCCGTGACCGTCATGCGCCCCGGAGGCGATCATCTCCCTCTGATTGGCAAAGCAACAGAGATGGGCCACGACGGCAATGCGCTCGTCCAAGGCGGCATGAAAATAGCTCAGCGTCGACCCCATGGACATGCCCAGCGCGCCGATGCGACCGGGATCAACATCGTCTCGGCTGGCGAGATAGCTCAATGCGGCAGCTTCTTCATTGAGCATTTTGCCAAGAAGCGATTTCCCATACCAAAGCAATGCCTTAGACGCGCTCGCTTCAGTAACGGTGTTACGTCGACCAAAGCACGGCATGTCGATACATAGGGTGACATAGCCCGCTTTCGCCAAAGCAGGCCCGGGCCCATCGAGCAAATACTCCCGCCCCCGGATCAACTCCTCGGCGCCAATATCATAGTTGCCACCATGCGAATGCGCATAAAGGATCGCTGGCCCGCGCCCGACATGGTCAAGCGGCCTGGTCAGCAGCCCCCGCACCTGCTCCTCGCCGATTTGAAGCGTTAGAACTTCAAGAACATAGCCGTCACGCCGCGTTTCGAGGCTATCAATGACTGCTGCCTCGGGAACCTGCCAGCGAATGAGCTCAGCAAGCCGAGCGCGTGTCTTCGTCATGGTCCCCTCCAAGCCCAAAACCTACGCGTCAAACAATCATACTTTTGAGAAAGTTCAAACTCTTTCCGCCACGTATAATTACCGCGCAGCAAGGCGATAGCGGCTCACCCGGCGTTCTAGAACCTGCAACAGATCGTTGATAATAATAGCCAACAGCCCAACGACCAGCGCCCCCTGAGCGATGAAGGCAATGTTGGAGTTGATCAATCCTGCGATGATCGTCTCCCCCAAGGTCGAGGCGGCAACAGTCGAACCAATCGTTGCCGTTCCCAGCGAAATAATCGCCGAAATCCGAATGCCTGCCAAAATCGCAGGCATAGCAATAGGCAATTCCACCTGAGTCAGCTTCTGCCATTCGGTCATGCCGACACCATCTGCGGCTTCCGCAACTTGGGGTGGCACCGAGCTTAGCCCCGTTAGCGCATTCTCAAAGATCGGCAGCAAGCCATAGAGAAACAGCGCCAGAAGCGTCGGTGCTGTACCAAACCCCAGGATGGGCACCGCAAGCGCCAGAACCGCCACAGGCGGAAAGGTCTGTCCGGCGTTGGCCAGCGTGCGCGACAGCGGCAGGAATTCCCGACCGAAAGGCCGCGTCACCAAAATCGCCAGTCCCACAGCCAATACAGCGCCCGCAAGTGTCGCCGCCAGCACCAGACCTAAATGGCTCAGCACCAGATTCAACACCGTGTTCTGCGTATAAATCACCGGCTGGCCCTCCTTGGCGAGAGGCGCGAACACAGGCTCAAACCACTGCGGCTGCGCAATGAATGCGACAAGGATGGCCAGCACAGCTATATTGATCAGCGCGCCCCACCTCATTGTGGCCTCGCCGCTTGCCGGATGGCCGTGTCGAGCGTCACACGTCCAATGATTGCCCCTTGCGCGTCAGCCACGGGCACGGCCTTGCGCCCGCTCCACAATGCCTCCTCCAGCGCATCGCGCAGTGTTACGTGCTGGCCCAGTGGCAGCCCGCTGGCCTCACCCGCCTCAATGAAGGTGCCAATGGGTTGCAACGCAAGGCGTCGGAACGCCCGCTCCCCGCTCCCCAGCAAGGCCCCAACAAATGGCGTTGCAGGTTTGACAACAATCTCGAGCGGCACGTCATATTGAACCAGCCTGCCCTGATCCATAACCGCGATCTTATCCCCCAGATCTATGGCCTCAGCCATGTCATGGGTCACGAGCACCACAGTCGTCCCTAGGCGTCGCTGAATGTGTTTGAGGTCTTCCTGCGCCCGCGATCGAATAATGGGATCGAGCGCGCCGAAGGGCTCATCCATAAGCAAGACTTTTGGCTCCGCCGCGAGCGCGCGGGCAACGCCAACGCGCTGTTGCTGCCCGCCAGAAAGTTCACTGGGATAGCGCTCCGCAAAATCCTGTTCAGGTAACTGAAACAGCTCAAGCAGTTCATGAACACGGCGCGCTATCCGACTCTGTTCCCAGCCCAAAAGACTGGGCACAGTCGCAATATTCTGCGCAACAGTGCGATGCGGAAAAAGGCCATGCCCTTGAATGGCGTAGCCAATCTCCCGCCGCAGCGTATGGGGTGGGACTGTCGAAATATCGCGTCCATCAATGCGGATTGCGCCGGAACTGGGCTCAACCAGCCGATTGATCATCCGCAAGAGCGTGGTTTTCCCCGACCCAGATGTCCCCACGATAGCCGCGATCTCGCCATCCGCCACGGTGAAGCTGACGTCATCGACAACGCATTTGTCGCCGAAGTGCTTAAAAACATGGTCAATTTCGATCATGTGCGCCCCTTCGTGGAAACACCTTCAACCAAAGCATCAAGAACAACGGCGGAGGCAAAGGCCAGCGCCACCGTCGGCACGGCACCGAGCAGGACCAGATCCATCGCCGTCTGACCAACGCCTTGAAACACAAAGACCCCTAAGCCTCCGCCGCCGATCAGCGAGGCAATGGTCGCAAGGCCAATGTTTTGCACCAGCACCACGCGGATTGCTGTGAGGAGCGAAGGAAAGGAGAGCGGAAGCTGGATGTGCATCATCCGCTGCCATGTGGTCATGCCCATGCCTTTGGCAGCTTCGTTGGCAGCGGCTGGCACAGCAGCAAGGCCAGAAAGAGTGTTGGCGACGACCGGCATCAAAGAATAGAGAAATAGCGCGACCATGGCAGGCGCGGGACCGATCCCTGCTATGCCCAGATTGGCCGCTCCGGGGATATTGGCCGAGACCCAGGCCAAAGGCGCAATCAGTAGACCGAACAGCGCAATGGAGGGCACGGTCTGGATCGCACTCAATACGCCGACGACGCCGGCCCGGATCGGCTTTGCTTTATGCAAAACAATGCCGAGAGGAATGCCAACGACAACTGCCGCTGCCAGCGAGCCCAGCGCAAGGATAATATGGGTGCCCAGCTCACGCCAGAATACCTCAGCCTGATTGGCATATTCGCGCAGCACCGAGACATTTTCCCAGAGCCCAAACCAGAGAGCGGCCCCCGCGAGACCCGCCATCAGCACCACGAGTGCGACGCGTGCCATCGGACCGAGCCTGAGTTTAACGACGCTATCCGTCGCCAAAAGCCCGAAAGCCAGCGCTGCAATCCACAGCCCACCGGCAGGCGCGGTCCGGGAAATCTTGTCGCCCTCTGTGGTTGCCATGTCCGCCGCAAAACCCAGTGCGACGGCTAGGCCAATAAGGGACGCCAAGGCCAGAACAAGCCGCCAACGCGGGTCAAACCGCAGCAGGGCGAGAGCGCCGACGCTCCCAAACACGCCCATGGCCACAAAGCCCAAGGGCGCAGGGAGCGCATCGACCCAGCCCAAGGCTTGGCCGGGCACGATACGGTTGGCTTTGAAAACGACCAATGGCGACCACAAGGCAAACGCAACCAGCCCGGCGATAATCACGCCGAGCCGATCACACCACGCGTGCCCCATAGGTGCAGCTTGGCTTTCAACCACGCTCATCGCCAAGACAGCGACGGGCTAATTAGAGATAGCCCTGCTCAGTGAGCCAACTCACAGCCACATCCTTGGCTGCCTCGCCATTGACCTGAACCCGACCATTCAGCTCTTGCAGAGTTGCCAGATCAAGTCCTTCGAAGATCGGGCCCAAAATGTGCTCCAAATGCGGGTTCTCGTCGATAATCTGCTGACGGACGATTGCCGCTGGCTGGTACACAGGCTGCACGCCCTTGTCATCTTCCAGAACGACAAGATCGGAAGCCGAGATTGCGCCGTCAGTGCCATAGACCATGGCAGCATTCACGCCATCCGTTTGCTGAGCGGCCGCAGCAATAGTGGCCGCCGTATCGCCACCAGCGAGCGTCACCAATTGTTCAGGCTTGAGGGTAAACCCATACACCTCCTGAAACTTCGGCAAGGCTGCGGGCGAACTGACAAACTCTGCCGAAGCCGCCAGTTTCACCTCTCCGCCTCCGGCAACAAATTTACCAAAGTCAGAAAAGGTCACGAGCCCATTGGCTTCGGCGACGTCTCTTCGGAGCGCAACCGCCCAGGTGTTATTGGCAGGCGCAGGGGCAAGCCAGACGATCTTGTTGGCCTCCAGGTCCAGCTTCGCCGCCTCGGCATAGGCCTGTTCGGCATTGGTCCAGAGCGGATCATCGGCCTTATTGAAGAAGAAAGCCGCATTGCCGGTGTATTCTGGATAGATGTCGATCTGACCGGCCAGAATGGCCTCACGCACCACCGATGTTGCGCCCAACTGGATTTTCTCTGTCACTGCAATGTCATTGGCTTGCAGCACCTGCGAGATGATGTTGCCGAGCACACCGCCTTCCGTATCAATTTTAGAGG
Source organism: Devosia sp. MC532 (assembly GCF_016461625.1). NCBI lineage: Bacteria > Pseudomonadati > Pseudomonadota > Alphaproteobacteria > Hyphomicrobiales > Devosiaceae > Devosia > Devosia sp. MC532. Next base: position 181,952 of record NZ_JAEMNZ010000005.1, read on the forward strand.
CAACCACGACCTGTGCATGGGTCATCGTGGTCGTGATTGCTAGCGCAATGGCAATGCTCGAAATTTTGGTCACGAAACGCATAGTTGAAAACTCTCCATGTCGTCTGGCCAAATCCAGCCCGGCAAAAGTCTCGCCGCGCTGAGTGACAGAACTTGTCAGGGTAAAATCCTGTCACGCCGATGGGGTTCCCAAATTGCAGTCGGCCTAATCGCCGCGAGTCCTATGCGGCTTTCCGCTCCGCTCGGATTGCCACGAGGGCGGCGACAAGCGCAGCGACTGCCGTGGCGAGCATGATTAGGAGCAGGGAATATCGCGCGTTCTCAGGCGTAATGATCACGCCGACCAATCCTGAGATAACGGCGGCCCCGCCCACGGAAATCGCGCTGGCAAGTCCCGCGGCACTACCAATCAGCTGCGGCTTGACCGAAATTGCCCCCGCATTGGCGCTCGGCTGCGTAAAGCCATTGGCAAAGCCGACAAACATGCACGGCACAAAAAGCATCAGCACATGGTCTGCCCCTGCCCACACGACGAGCAGCCCACCCAAGAGCCCGCCGATGGCCAAAAGCCGCCCGAGCAGAAGCAATCGAGACAGCTCGAGCTTGCCCGACAAACGCCCGGCAAAAATACTACCCAGCATGAAGCCGACCGTGATTGTCCCCAAGAGCAGGCCGAGGGTTGCGGGCGAAATGTTATAGAGCGCGTGTGCGGCCAGAGGCGCGCCAGCCAGGAACGCATAAAATCCGCCCATGGAGAAAGACATGCAAAGCGCATATGCCCAGAACTTCTGCGACGACAGCAACTCCGGATAGGCCCGCATTTGCGACAGCACAGAGGTCGACCGCTTATAGTTGGTTTCGCGGAAATCAGACCAGCACAGAACCAGCACCAGAACCGCCAACACAGCCAGTAGCGCGAAACCGACGCGCCACCCGAACACTTGATCTATGACCCCACTGATGCTTGGCCCGAGCAAAGGGGCAATGCCCCAAGCCGTCGCGATATAGCCAATCTTGCTCGCGGCCTCTTCGCGCGTATGAACATCGCGAATTGAGGCCAAAGACACCGCATAAACCGGCGCAATCACCGCCTGCACCATACGAAACGCGAGGAAGCTGGTCGCGTCTTGCGCCAAGGCCGCGCCGAGCGTGGCGACAAGAAAAACCGCGAGGGCAGCGAGAATAACCGGGCGGCGGCCAAAACGATCAGAAAGTGGCCCAAGCACCAGCTGCAAACACGCCGATACGCCAGCATACCCAGCCAGCGCCAAGCCGACAACGCCGTAATCAACCTCGAACTCCCTCGCCAAAGCCGAAAGCGACGGAACGATGAAATTCAACGGCAAGACGGCAAGGGCAGCCAGCAAAATCAGGGTTATGACGCGCGGCGCGCGAACTTCTGTCGTCATTGGGAAACCGCCTTTGCCAGCCGGAGATGGAAGTCGAAACTGAGCCTCAGCCCAGTTCCTTCCATCTCAGCTTAACCTATGCAGCACGACAAAAATCGCCAACTCTGTTCATCATGTGAGAGACAGCTCGCATCGGTCGTCTATTCGCCAGACCATGGCCCACTTGAGCCGCGCGGCACCAATGAGACTGGCACAACACGATCTTCGCGGCTTATCCCCGGCGCCTTAATGCGCTGGATGAGCAGATCGACGGCCCCTTCGCCCAATCTGTCCAGAGGCTGACGCACGGTGGACAGGTCAATCAGCGGCCAACTGCTCATCTGCATGTCGTCAAAGCCGATGACAGAGACATCTTGCGGAACACGAAGTCCGAATGTTTTCAATGCACTCAGGGCCGCAATCGCAACCAAATCATTCACGCAGGCAATAGCTGTCACCGCGCGCCGACCAATGGCCTCTATGGCGCTTTCTGGCAGCTGGGGAATGAGATCAACCTCGTGCTCCCATACAATCTCAAGCCGCCCATAGGCTGTGGCGAGAAATCCCTCCCGCCGACTTTCCGAGGAGAAAAGCTCCTGTCGTCCGCGCAGATAGCCAACGCGCTTATGACCCAGAGCGATGAGGTGCTCTGCCATCAGCCGCCCACCGACGAAATGATCAGACATGATGCTATCGAGGCCGAGATGGGGAGAGTCCAACGCGACCAGCGGGAAGTGTTCAATGCCGTCCATATCAAAGCCGGGATGAAGGAGGGCGACGGCCCCGTCGACTCCATGGTTGATCAGCGTCTGGATCAAATTCTCCTCGCGCTCAATCTCGGTACCAGAATCAACAACAACGGTAGCGAAGCCATGCGCTTCAGCGCGCCTCTGAACTGCCTGTGCGATTTCGGGAAAGATCGGACTGGTCAAGCTAGGCAAGAGGCAACCAATAGTATTGTTGCGCCCGGTCTTGAGCGCACGAGCCGCGTTATTGCGCGTATAGCCCAACTCGGCCGCAACCCTGCGGACAAGCTTATCCACTTCGGACGAGACTTTATTAAGATCGTTCAACACGTAAGAGACTGTAGCGGAAGATACGCCCGCAGCTCTTGCGACGTCTTTGATGGTCGGACCGCGCCCTTTAATCATTCCGATCAAATCCCCCGTTCACCCGCCCCTTATTTGCTGAAAACGCCTCCGACGCCAAGGGAATACTAACCCCTGCCCACTCCGACTTGACGCCCGCCAGAAAATCCCCTTAGAAGTTTACACGATTAAACGCCGCTCATCAGGCGGTTTGCGAGCGCTCCGACTTCCGCAGCGTGACGAAGGACTATTGCTATGAAAGCTTGGGAACTCACCCGAGATCTACTGCGCGACACCAAGCCTGTCGTGCGGACCGCTGAAGAACAGACCTGGGACGCGACCGATGTCATGGCCGGGACGGACTTCAACCTGAAGCTCTTTTGGTCCAGCAATGTTCCGGGTTCCGCGGCCCCAGAAAGCCTGATGGCCGGCGCGCTGCAGTCGCTTGAAAACAAGGGCTATATCCTCGCGCCTTACGCTGACCTACTCCAGCAAGGTCTTGATGCTGTTGCCGCTGGCGACTACGAAAACCTCTACATGATCGACATGCGCCTGCGCGCCATCATGCAGGCCGCAAAGCCCGATCCAGAACACAAGTCGCAAAAGACGCTGCGCTACAAGTCTTGGAAAGAGTTCGACGCGGCCGTAACTTGGCCCGCTGATGAAGCGGTCGACACCACCAGCGAAGACTTTGCCGATCAGACCCGCGCCGCTTGGCTCGGTCAGCTCGTTGGCGCCGCTGCCGGCACCGCGCTCGAAGGCTACACGGCTGATAACATTGCCGAAGTGTTCGGCCCGATTACCAGCTACCCGCGCGAACCCAACACCTATAACGACGATATCACCTTCGAGATCGCCTTCCTCGAAGCCTATCGCGAAAAGGGTTCGGCTGTGACCGGTGAAGACATTGCCGCCCGTTGGACCGGCATGATCCCGCTCGGTTGGTCGGCAGAAGCCATCGCGCTCAACAATATCCGTCGCGGTATTCTCCCGCCGGTCTCCGGTTCGCTCGACAACCCGTTCGATGAATGGATCGGCGGCCAGATGCGCGGCACTATTTGCGGAATGGTCGTTCCCGGCCAGGCACGGGAAGCTGCGCGTCTTGCTTATATGGACGCAGAAATCTCGGCAGCCGGTAACGGCATTTTGGGCGAAGTGTTCAATGCCGTTCTCGCGGCCCGCGCTTACACGCTCACCGACACGCGTGAGCTGCTGAACTCGACCATCGATCTCATCTCCACCAAAACCGAATACGGTGCCGTTCTGGCTTTCGCGCGCAACGCCTGCGAAACCTCGCCAGATTGGCGCTCGGCTTGGGCCAAGTGCGATGAAGAATACGTCGAATACAACTGGATCCACGTTTACCCCAACGCGGCCGCTCAGGTCGTGGCACTGTGGTTTGGTGAAGGCGACTTTGACAGAACTCTCGAAATCATCTGCGGCATTGGTCACGACGTGGACTGCAACGCCGCTCAGATCCTGTGTGTCATCGGCATCCAGAAGCGCAGCGGCGTGATCGCTGAGAGCTGGTACAAGCCACTGATCGCAGACGATATCGTCACCTACATGCGCCGACCGGCTAAAATCGCGTTCGCAGACCTCGTTGCCCAGACAATTGAGGGCGCGCAGAAGGCGTGACGAGCGCAGAGCATGGCGGTGCCCCACTGCCGTGCTCTGCCCCCAATTACGCCCCGCAAGAGGCGTATAAACGCAAGGCCCTTCCCCCGAGGGCCTTGCAACCTCTAGCGGCTAGTCTCTCAGCCGCACCCAGCGACCATCAGAATGGCTTTTGGCCATGGCATGAATAGCGCGCTCAATCTCCAGCCCCTTGGCAAAATCAATCACATGGCCCTGCCCGCTCTTGATCGTGCGGATAAGCTCGTGCGCCTCGATCGCCTTGAGGTCGTTGAAACCCAGGCCATGGCCTGCTGCCGGAACAAATAGATTATAGGGCGGATGATCCGGGCCAGCCAAAATGGTCCTGAACCCCTGATCGGCTGGTTTGCCGCTGCGCGTGAACAGCTGCAACTCATTCATCCGCTCCTGGTCATAGGCAATCGTGCCGTCAGAGCCAAAAAGCTGAATGGCAATGCGCCCCTTACGTCCCCAAGCGGCGCGGGACAGTTGAATGGCGCCGGACACACCGTCCGTCAGGCGGAGGAGGACATGGGCGACGTCAAAGTTCTCGACATCGCGGGCCGTGCCGTCCGCGGTCACCCGACTAGCATAAGGCTTACCGAGATCGGCAAAAACCGCCTCAACAGGCTCGAGCATGGTCGAGAGAATGGACAGTGGATGCACGCCGAAATCATCGACCACGCCATAGCCGGACTTGGCCTCGCTGCGCCACGAGAAAGGCGCGTTCGCATCAGCCATGAAGTCTTCATCCATCTCCACACGGAATGAATGCACCTGACCAATCGCGCCGGATTTGACCAGCTTGGCCATGTGCCGGACCATTGGATTTTGGATGTAATTATAGCCCAAGACCGCCTTACGGCCGCTCGCCTTGGCGGCTGCGAGCATACGCTCGGCATCAGCAAAACTTGGCGACATCGGCTTTTCGCACCAAACATGCTTGCCAGCCTCTAGGGCCGCAATCGCCATTTCGGCGTGCAGAGCATTGGGCGTCGTGATGGAGATGACCTGAACTTCGGGGTCCAGCAGCAGATCCCGCCAATTGCCGGTCGCGCGTTTAAACCCAAGCTTATGCGCCTGATCGTCGGCCAGTTCGCGGTTCCATTCGGCCAGATGGATCAGCCGAGGCCGCTCAACATCCCCGAATATGGACGCCACGCTATTCCAGGCCAGCGCGTGGCACTTCCCCATATAGCCAGTGCCGATAAGGCCAACACCTAAGCCCGCCATGTTCTCACTCCCAGACATGCAGACGGCGCCCATAAAGAGCGCCGTCGTTTCGTTTGTTAAGACCGTTTACTTGTATTCAGCAGCATTGGACGCATCGACCAGCACGGTGCCGGTATCGACCCAAGCGTCGACAGTTTCGCCCTTCTTGAGCTTGATCAGGCTTTCAATGCCGAACTTGCCCATATTGGTTGGTGCCTGAGCAATCGAGGCTTCCATGTCACCTGCAATGATGGCATTGGCCGCATCTGGGTTGGCGTCAAAACCAACGATGGTGATCTTGTCGAGAAGCGCTGCCTGCTTGACAGCTTCAACAGCACCGAGCGCCATATTGTCGTTCGACCCGAAGATGCCAGCGAGGTTTGGATTACCAGCCAGAATGGTTTCGGTCACAGAAATACCGGTCGCACGATCCCAGTTTGCTGGCTGTTCGGCCACGATCTTGAGGCCGCAACCTTCAAGACCACCCTTCGCACCATTGTAACGTTCCTGACCGGTCGACTGGCTGATCAGGCCCTGCAGAATGGCGACTTCAGCGCCGCTCGGCAGGTTGTCACAAAGATACTTGGCGGCAAGTGCTGCGCCCACTTCGTTGTTGGTGCCGATGAAGGAAACGCCGTCATTGGTGCCACGGGTGTCGACGAACACCACTGGAATGCCCTGAGCCTTAGCTGCCTCCACAACTGGGGCCAGAGCATTTGGATCGGTTGGAGCCAGCGCAATGCCGTCAACCTTCTGAGCGATCAAGTCTTCGATCTGGTTGATCTGAGCCTGAACGTCGGATTCCTGTGGCGGAGCCACAACAATCACTTCAACGCCATGCTCAGCACCGGCCGCCTTGGCACCGGCTTCAACAGCGGCCCAGAACGGGTTGCCCGCGCCGGGGCCCTTCATACCGAGCACATAGGTTTCTGCCTGTGCGCCGATTGCCATGGTTGCGAAAGCAACGCTAGCGAGTAGTACAGCTTTCATCACGGTCCTCCCTAAGAACCACTCCACTTGAAACTACGGTTCGGTCCGGCTGGAGTGCACCGGACCGACCTGTTGGTAAAATCCTAGCGGCGAACCGATGCCCGACGACGGACCACGTCGATCCAGACCGCGAAGATAATGACGGCACCAATAAGAACCATCTGCCAGAACGGGCTGACATTGTTGATGTTTAGGCCGTTCCTCAAAAGCCCCATGATCAACACACCAGCCAGAACGCCGATCACCGTGCCACGCCCACCAAAGAAGGACGCACCGCCAATGATAACCGCCGCAATGGCGTCAAGTTCAAGGCCGATCCCGGCATTGGGGAAACCAGAGTCTGTGCGACCAGCGAGCAGCAACCCGCCAAGACCCGCAAAGAACCCCGAGATAACGTAGACCAAGACCAGGACGCGGTCGACGTTGACCCCGGACACACGAGCCGCCTGCGGATTGCCGCCGATGGCATAGATATGACGACCCACATTGGTCTTCTCGAGGAAGAACCACAGGCCCACAGCACAGACCGCAACCAGAAGGAGCGAGGCCGGAATACCTGCCGGTGGCGCAAAGATGCCAAGGTCATAATAGGCCTGCCCGATGTACCGTACTTCAGGCTGCAGACCCGAAACCGGCGCGCCATTGGTGGCGAGATAGGTCAGACCGCGAGCGATATTGAGCGTGCCGAGCGTCATGATGAACGGGTGCGGTAGCTTCAGCCACGTCAGGCCAATGCCGTTGACGAGACCCACTGCGATCCCAACGAGCGGCCCAATCAGAATAACGACCGGCCACGGCAGCCCCATCTTGCTGGCGACCGCCAGACACACCATTCCCAAGGCCATGGTTGAACCGACCGACAAGTCGATACCGGCGGTAACGATGACGACGAACATGCCGAGCGCCAACAGCGCCAAGGTCGCGTTCTGCTTGAGAATATTGGTCAGGTTCTGCGGTGTCAGGAACACGTCAGGACGCGACAGCGCAATCACAAAGGCCATCACCAGAACGACGATGATAATGCCGTAGGACTCAAGGAATTTGGAGAGCTTGGGGTTATACATCTCAGGCTCCTACAGACGGTCATGAGCAAGGGCTTCATTGTGCCCCTTGGTGCCCATGATCCAACCGATCACTTCGTTACGATGCGTTTGATCCAGCGGCGCTTCAGCGAAATTCGTGCCCTGATAGAGCGCCATGACGCGGTCGCAGCAGTAGAAGATATCGTCCATACGGTGCGAGATGATGATCACCGCCACGCCGTGGTCCTTCAGCCGCTTGATCAAGTCGAGCACCTTGCCCACTTCCTTGATCGCCAAGGCGGCAGTCGGCTCATCCATGATAACCAGACGCGCATCAAACGCCGTCGCACGGGCAATTGCCACAGCCTGACGCTGCCCACCGGAGAGATCTTCGGTGTTCTGGTCGACCGACTTCACATGAATGTGGAGGTTATCGAGATGCTTCTTAGCCATCTCTCGGGACTTGCTGTGGTCAATGACAGTCAGCGGCCCGAACTTCACACCCGGCTCGCGCCCCATATAGATGTTTTCGTAAATGGGCATGTTTCCGGCGAGCGCGAAGTCCTGATAGACCATCTCAATGCCTTGAGCACGAGCGTCCTTGGGGCTAGAAAACCGCACCGGCTTGCCGTCGAGCACCAATTCGCCTTCAGAAGGCTGAAACAGGCCCGACAGAATTTTCATCAAGGTCGACTTGCCCGCGCCATTGTCACCAACAACGCCCAGCACTTCACCTTTGCCAACATGGAAGTTCACATCATGCAGAGCGGTGATCGCCCCGAAATGCTTTGCTACTCCCCGCGCCTCCAACAGAGGCACCTGCGTATGAGCCATGTCTGTTCCTCCCAGTCACAGCAGCAAATAGAACGCCTGTTCATATTTGCGAGTTAGTAGAACATTCATTCCATCTATGTTAGAAAGCGTCAACAGTATTCTTCAAACAAATTGCTCGCCTTTTGGGCCAAACAGCGAAGACCACTGACACCATTGAATAATCTTCTCCCTCGCAGGGATCGCTCTGGAGTATTTTAGAATGACCAACTCAAAACACACTCCAGAACCCGACAACAAGCTGGCTCCGCCCCGCGATTATTCTGCCCTGCGCGACATGGTTGTTGCGCGCTGGGAAGACCTCCCCAAGCGCCTCACCGAAGTTGCTCGCTACGCACTAGATAATCCTGATGAAATTGCTTTTGGAACGGCAGCCTCGATCGCCGCCAAGGCCAATGTCCAACCATCGACCCTGGTTCGCTTTTCCCAGTCTCTCGGCTACCAAGGTTTTTCTGATCTGCAGGATGTGTTCCGCTCGCGTCTGCGCGATCAGGTGATTGGCTATGACCAACGCCTCGCCAAGTTCGGCGAGAATGCGGACGGCAAATCCCGCTCCACCTTGATTCTGGAAGGAGTTACCGAAGCCGCCAGCACCTCGCTCGCGGCGCTGCAGAGCCGCACTCAGCCCGACCAGCTCGACAAGGCCCTCGACATCCTCACCCCCGCCGAGACCATTTATCTCGTTGGCCTGCGCCGCTCGTTCCCGGCCACGTCTTATCTGGCTTATGTCTTGGGCAAGCTCGGAATTAAGTCCATGCTGATCGATGCGGTCGGCGGGCTCGCCCCAGAGCAAGCCAGCTTCATCACCCCGCAGGACGCCGCTATCACCATCTCCTTCACGCCCTATGCGAGCGAAACCGTCGCCCTGACCCAACAGGTGCGGGAGCGCGGGGCAAAAGTGGTGGCCATTACGGATTCAGTCTTCTCGCCACTGACAGCGCAGTCGGACCTCTGGTTTGAATTGGCCGAGGCAGACTTTGAAGGGTTCCGCACCCTCAACGCTACGATCACCCTCGCAATGGCAATCGCAGTTGGAATTGCCGACCGCCGCAAAGCGACAGCCGGCTAAATTATTGCCCAAAGGCAGACGTCAGAGCTTGATGACCGATCCGGTCTTCAGGCTCTCGGTTGCAGCTTCCGCCAGCTTCTGCGCCATCAGACCATCATGGCCAGACGCACGCGGAGCCTCACCCTTTTCCAGATAATCCAGGAACTTATGGATCTCGGCTGTGTAAGCTGCCTGGTAACGTTCAACGAAGGAGAACGGGATGGCGTCTTCAGTCCAACCGTTTTCATTGGCCAATTCCACAGTGGTGTTGTGAATATTGGCAGCACGCAGCAGGCCCTTCGAACCGTGCACTTCAATACGCTGATCATGCCCATAGGTGGCGCGACGCGAATTGGTGATGACAACCATTTTCCCTGAAGCCGTCTGCATATGCACCGCCGCGGTGTCGATGTCGCCCGCCTTGCCAATGGCCGGATCAGTCATCACGCCACCCAGGGCATGAACCGTCGCCACTTCTTCGCCGCCGAGCAGGAAGCGCGCCATGTCGAAGTCATGGATCATCATATCGCGGTAAAGGCCGCCCGAGCGTTCGATATAAGAGACTGGCGGCGCCGAAGGATCGCGGCAGGTGATGGTGATGATTTCCGGGTCACCAATTTCACCAGCGCGCAAACGCTTTTCAAGCACCGAAAAATTCGGATCGTAACGACGGTGGAAGCCGATCATCAGCGGCACACCGGCCGCATCGACAACCTTCAAGCATTCTTCAATGCGCGACACTGAAAGCGACACAGGCTTTTCGCAAAGGATCGCCTTACCTGCACGCGCCGCCATCTCGATCAAATCGGCATGGGTATCGGTCGGCGTCGCGATCAGAATGGCATCGACGTCGGACGCGGCAATAACCTCCTCCAGCGGAGCGGTTTTCGCGCCGACAACCTCGGCCAGCTTGCTCGCAGCGTCAGGCATAGCGTCAGCAATATAGCTGACCTTCGCACGGCCTGAGCTCGCAATAGAACGAGCGTGCACATTGCCAATACGCCCTGCCCCAAGAATACCGAAACGCAACATGAGTTTGCCTCCTAACAATCTCGCCGCGCATGTAGCGTTGCACGGACCTCACGCCAAGTCATAGTGATTTGCGTCATTCCGAAAAGAATTTCAACATTAAAATAGAACGTACATTCCAGATTGACGAAGTGGTGGAATTGATGTTTCACTCAAAACAACACATCCGCGAGCTCTGGACAGCGCGCGCATCGAGATTCTGAGGAGGCAATCGATGAGTGAGGTACACCCCACGCTCGACATTATTACTCTAGGCCGCGCCTCGGTCGACCTCTATGGCCAACAGATTGGCACACGACTCGAAGACACTGTCAGCTTCGCCAAGTCGGTTGGCGGTTGCCCGGCCAACATAGCCATTGGTTCGGCCCGTCTGGGCCTGAAATCGGCATGGCTTGGCCGCGTCGGTAACGAACAATTCGGTCGCTACATCACCGAACAAATGGCCCGCGAAGGCGCATCGACCGACGGGATCACCATCGACCCGACCCGCCTCACCGCCCTCGCTATTCTCGGCATTGAAGACGACAAGAAATTCCCACTCCTGTTTTATCGCGAAAACTGCGCCGACATGGCACTGAGCGAAGACGATGTGGACGAGACATTCATTCTGAGCGCGGGTGCCATCCTCGTCACCGGCACCCACTTCTCCCGCGCCAATACGGCTGCGGCCCAGTTCAAGGCGATCAAAATCGCTCGCGAAAACGGCATGAAGGTCGTGTTCGACATTGATTACCGCCCGAACCTTTGGGGCCTCGCTGGCCACAATGCCGGTGAAGAGCGCTACATCGCCTCCGACACTGTCTCGCAAAAGCTGCGCGACGTGCTCCCCCATTGCGATCTCATCGTCGGCACCGAAGAAGAAGTGCTCATTGGCTCCGGCGCTGATGATCTGCACGAAGCCCTCCGTACCATTCGCGCCCACTCCAGCGCCACCATCGTTCTCAAGCGCGGCCCCATGGGCTGCATCGTTTACGAAGGCGACATCCCGAAGGATTTGGAAGACGGCATTATCGGCCAGGGTTTTCCAATCGAGGTCTACAATACACTCGGCGCTGGCGATGCCTTCATGAGCGGGTTCCTCCGCGGCTGGCTGCGCAACGAGCCGCTCGACACTTGCGCCACTTGGGCCAATGCCTGCGGTGCCTTCGCTGTCTCCCGCCTCCTCTGCTCTGCCGAAATCCCGAGCTTTGTTGAGCTGCAGGATTTCCTCGCCAAGGGAAGCTCTGAACGCGCCCTGCGCAAAGACGCGCGCATCAATCACATCCACTGGGCGACCACGGCCCGCCGCCGCGATTATCCGACCCTCAAGGCTTTCGCGATTGACCATCGCATCCAGCTCGAAGACGTCGCTGACCGACTTGGCGCGCCGCGCGAAAAGATCTCCGAATTCAAGGTGCTCGCTGTGCAGGCTGCCGCCCGCGTTGCCGATGGCCGCGATGGCTTTGGCATGCTGCTCGACGACAAATACGGCCGCGACGCGCTGTTTGCCGCCTCGAAAGTACCAGACTTCTGGATTTCGAAGCCTTTGGAAGAGCCCGGCTCGCGCCCACTGCGCTTTGAGTTCAGCCAGGACGTGGGCTCGCGCCTCGTCGAATGGCCGATTGATCACTGCATTAAATGCCTCTGCTTCTATCATCCAGACGATCCTGCCGATCTGCGCGCTACCCAGATCGACAAGCTCAAAACCCTGCACGAAGCCGCTCGCAAGATCGGTCGTGAACTTCTGGTCGAAATCATTGCGGGCAAACACGGCAAGCTTGACGCCAACACCATCGCCCGTGCGCTGCAGGACGTCTACGACGCCGGAATAAAGCCCGATTGGTGGAAGCTCGAACCACAGGCCTCGCCCGAGGCTTGGGTCGCCATAGACGACACCATTGAACGCAACGATCCGCTCTGCCGCGGCGTCGTGCTCCTCGGCCTCGAAGCGCCCCGCGCCGAGCTCGAAGCAGCATTCAAAGCCACCACTGCCTCGCGCACCGTAAAAGGCTTCGCGGTCGGCAGAACACTCTTTGCCAGCGCTGCCGAAAAATGGTTGGCTGGCACAATCACAGACGATGAGGCCGTGGAGGATATGGCCCAGCGTTTCGCCGAACTCGTGTCGGCTTGGGAGCAGAGGGGGAACGCATGACCCAAACTATTCGCCTCACCATGGCTCAAGCCGTGGCGCAATTCCTCGCGGCTCAACGCACCATTATCGACGGCAAGAACGTTCCGATTTTTGAAGGCGTCTGGGCAATCTTTGGCCACGGCAATGTCGCGGCCATGGGCGAGGCGCTGTATTCGGTCAAAGACAAATTGCCGACATATCGCGCTCACAATGAGCAAGGCATGGCTCACGCCGCCATTGCTTATGCCAAGGCCAATTTCCGCCAGCGCTTCATGGCCTGCACCACCTCCATCGGCCCCGGCGCGACCAATATGGTCACCGCCGCCGCTCTGGCCCATGTGAACCGCCTGCCCGTGCTTTTCCTGCCCGGCGACGTGTTCGCCAATCGCCGCCCCGACCCTGTGTTGCAGCAGGTCGAAAACTTTGCCGACGGCACTGTCTCGGCCAATGACTGCTTCCGCCCGGTATCGCGCTATTTCGACCGCATCACCCGCCCTGAGCAGATCATCTCCGCTCTCCGCCGCGCCATGCAGGTGCTCACCGATCCCGTCGATTGCGGCCCAGTCACCCTTGCACTGTGCCAAGACACGCAGGCCGAGGCTTACGACTACCCACGCTCATTCTTCGATGAAACCATTTGGTCGCTCCGCCGCCAGGGTCCGGACGAGAATGAACTCGCTGCCGCTGTCGCAGCACTTCAGAACGCCAAGCAACCGGTGATCATCTCCGGCGGTGGCGTGCTCTATTCCGGGGCCACAGAGGCATTGCGCAGCTTTGCCGAAACCCACGGCATCCCCGTTCTCGAAACTCAGGCCGGAAAATCCTCCCTGCCCCATTCGCACCCGCTTAACATGGGTTCGGTTGGTGTTACGGGTTCCTCGGCCTCCAATCAGCTGGCAGAAGCCGCTGACGTGGTCCTCGCCGTCGGCACCCGCCTTCAGGATTTCACAACCGGCTCCTGGGCCCTATTCAAAAACCCGAACGTTAAATTCATCGGCCTCAACGTCGCCGCCCCCGACGCTGCCAAGCACCGCGCCTTGCCGCTCGTCTCCGATGCAAAGCTGGGTCTCAAGGCTCTCAGCGCCGCTCTGAGCACGACCAAAGCTCCGGCAACATGGACCAACGAAGCTGCATCCGGCAAAGCCGAATGGCTCAAGGCCGCTAACGCCGCGACCGCTTCGTCAAATGCACAGCTCCCATCCGACGCTCAGGTGATCGGCGCTGTTCAGCGCGCCATCCCCGATGCCATTGCCGTCTGCGCGGCAGGCGGTCTGCCCGGCGAATTGCACAAGCTCTGGCAGGCCGAAAAGCCGGGCCATTACCACCTTGAATACGGCTTCTCCTGCATGGGCTACGAGATCGCTGGCGGTCTCGGCGTCAAGCTGGCGCGGCCCGACGAAGACGTCGTCGTCATGGTCGGCGATGGCTCCTACATGATGATGAATTCCGAGCTCTCGACCTCGGTCATGATGCGCAAAAAGCTCATCGTCGTGCTGCTGGACAATCGCGGCTACGGTTGCATCAATCGCCTGCAAATGGGCACCGGCGGAGCCAACTTCAACAATCTGCTTGAAGACGCCAATATCGAAATCATGCCCGATATCGACTTCGCCCTCCATGCCCGCGCTCAGGGCGCGCATTCGGAAAAAGTCGCCTCCATCGCCGAACTCGAAACCGCCCTCGCCGCTGCCAAATCCCGCGACATGACCTCGGTCATCGTCATCGACACCGATCCGCTGATCACCACGCAAGCGGGCGGTCACTGGTGGGATGTGGCTGTGCCGGAAGTGTCAGACCGCGCCGAAGTCCGCACCAAGCGCGCCGAATACGAAACCAATATTACTCGCCAGACCATCGGCTAAGTCTTTTCTAGGGAACACGAAGAATGATCCGCATCGGTGCAAACCCCATCGGCTGGTCCAATGATGACATGATCGAGATTGGTGGCGAAACCAGTCTCGAAACCTGTCTGACCGAAGCGCGCGAAGCTGGCTTTACCGGCATGGAGCTTGGCAACAAGTTCCCGCGCGTCGCCAGCCAGCTCCGCCCGATCCTTGAGGCCCACGGCCACAACCTCGTCTCCGGCTGGTATTCGGTTGAACTGCTCACCCGCGACGTCGCCGCCGAACTCAAGGCCGCCGAAGCCCACGCCACGCTCCTGCGCGACATGGGCTGCAAGGTCTTCATCGTCTGCGAAACCTCCAACGCCATCCACGGCCAGATCGACACCCCGCTGTCGGCGCGTCCGGTCTTGGCCAAAGCGGATTGGAAGCAGTTCGGTGAGCGCCTCACAGCCTTCGCCGAAGCGATCAAGGCACAGTACGGCCTGACGCTGGTCTATCACCACCACATGGGCTCCATCGTCCAGACCGAAGCCGAAATCGACCGCCTGATGGCCGTCACCGGCCCGGCCGTACATCTCCTGCTCGACACCGGCCACATCACTTGGGGCGGCGGCAATCCGGCCCGCGTCGCGCGCAATCACCGTGCTCGCATTGGCCACGTCCATTGCAAGGACGTCCGCGCCGAGGTCATGAAACAGTCGAACTCGGAAGACTGGTCCTTCCTCAATTCAGTCCTCGCAGGTGTCTACACCGTCCCCGGCGATGGCCTGGTCGACTACCCGGCAGTCTTTGCCGAAATCTCGGGCTACGAAGGCTGGGTTGTCGTCGAAGCCGAACAGGACCCGAAAAAAGCTAACCCGCTGCAATACGCCAAGCTCGGCTACAAAAACCTACGTGGCTACCTTGAAGCCGCTGGTTTCACCGTCACCGAATAAAGCGAGAAGCCGACATGTCTAAACTGCTCGTCAAACCAAACGGCACCTCCGGCAAAGTCATCGACGTTACGCCGGAAAGTGCAGGCTGGACCTATGTCGGCTTCACCCTCCACAAGCTCAGCCCCGGCCAGTCGGTCAGCGCCCCAACAGGCGACCGCGAGGTCTGTCTCGTTCTCGTCTCCGGCACAGCCGACATCACCGCCGGGTCCGAAAACTTCCCATCGGTCGGCAAACGCACCTCGCCTTTCGAAGGCAAGCCCGAGGCCGTCTACGTCCCCGGCCATTCCGATTGGTCGGCAAAAGCCGTAACCCAAGTCGAACTGGCCGTCTGCTCCGCACCAGCGCTCACCGAGAAAAAGCCGCGCTTTATCTCGTCGGACGACATGAGCCAGGAGGTTCGTGGCAAGGGCACCAATGTGCGCCACGTCACCAATATCCTGCCCGAGACCGACCCAACCGCGGACTCGCTCCTTGTGGTGGAAGTCATCACCCCCGGTGGCCACACCTCGTCCTATCCGCCGCATAAGCACGACGAGGACAATCTCCCGCACGAGAGCTTTTTGGAAGAGACCTACTATCACCGTCTCAACCCGCCGCAGGGCTACGCCTTCCAGCGCGTTTACACCGATGATCGTTCGCTCGACGAAACCATGCTCATTGAAGATGGCGTCACCGCCCTCGTGCCCCAGGGCTACCACCCCTGCGCCACCATCCACGGCTATGATCTTTATTACCTAAACGTCATGGCCGGCCCGACGCGCATCTGGAAGTTCCACAATCAGACCGAACACGAGTGGCTGCTTAAGAAGTAGCGCCAAAAACACAAAAGCCGGGGTCATGCCCCGGCTTTTTCCTTCGAAGTTACGATGGCGAACTATCAACAGCACCGTCAAATTGACGATATATTACAATGAAGTACTAGCCACAACGCGAATGTCGACCACCAATCACCATTAACGAACTCTAAAAATCTTACCATGCCTGCATTGAAATCATAACGGATCGATCACACATCCGTGAACTTCAACAACAGCAATGCAAGGATATTTCATGAATTACACTGAAGGCGAGATCAGACTCGCCGCGCTGATAGCACTGAATGCTTCCGTGACAGGCACACTTACAACTACCGAGTTGATTACTGCACTGTCATACTTCATGCACCCGCGCGGACACGACGCGCAGATTGCACAAGGACGAGCGGACACGTACTTCTCGCAGAAGGTGCGAAATCTAATCTGTCACCGCGACTCCTTTAGTAGCCTCACAAGCCAAGGTCTTGTCGAGTACGATGCAGACAATGAAAATTTGACCATCACACAAACTGGTCGAGCAGTGTGCTCATTGTAACCGCTCAAACTTGGCTCCCCGAGTTGATCAGGGAGCCACCTACTAATTAGCGAAAATCCAAGCTAGCCAGGCTAGATTTACGGCGTCATCAACCGAACTTCCCCAGCCCAAAACTCCCCCGCCCCAAGCCCGCCGCAACTGCGCATTAAGTCAATCTCCACAGCCGCCCAAAGCTGCGCCAAATACCATTGCCTTGCGCCCATTCCGCACTATGGTCACGGCCAAATAACCCGAGATTGAGCTACATGTCCGAAATCGACACCCGCATTGCCAAACAGATCGCCACCGAAATCGCTGCCCGCCCCGAGCAGGTACGCTCCGCCGTGGAATTGCTTGATGGTGGCGCGACGGTTCCGTTCATTGCCCGTTACCGCAAGGAAGTCACCGGGGGCCTCGACGACACCCAGCTGCGCAACCTTGCCGAGCGCCTGACCTATCTGCGCGAGCTCGAAACCCGCCGCGCCTCGATCATCAAATCCATCGATGAAAAGGGCCAACTCACCCCCGAATTGACCGCCTCGCTCGTCGGCGCGACCACCAAGGCCGAGTTGGAAGATCTCTATCTTCCCTATAAGCCCAAGCGCCGCACAAAGGCCGAAATCGCCCGCGAGCGCGGCCTTGCGCCCCTCGCCGAAGCCATTTTGGCCAACCACGCTGCCGCCCCCTACAAGCTCGCCGAAGCCTTCATCACCGAAGAGGTTCCGGGCACCAAGGAAGCGCTCGAAGGCGCGCGCGACATCGTCGTGGAAGGCCTCACCGAAAATGCCGCCCTTCTGGGCCAACTGCGCGCCTATATGCGCGACAAGGCCATGCTCGTGTCCTCCGTCCTCAAGGGCAAGGAAGCCGAAGGCCAAAAATTCTCGGATTATTTTGAGCATTCCGAACGCTGGAACAAAACCGCTGGCCACCGTGCACTGGCGATGATGCGCGGCCGTGACGAAGGCTTTCTGGGTCTCGATATTACCATCGATGCCGACCTCACCGATCCGGTAAAACCTGTCGAACGCATGGTTGGCGCAGCGCTGTCCGCACAAGGCTCTGGCGCTGGCGATATCTGGCTGCGCGAAGTCGCCGCCTGGGCTTGGCGCGCCCGCCTCTCCGTCTCGCTTTCGGTCGATCTCATGGTCGAACTGCGCGAACGCGCCGAGGCCGAAGCCATCACCGTTTTCGCCCGCAATTTGAAAGATCTGCTACTCGCCGCCCCCGCTGGCGCCCGCACCACCATCGGCCTCGATCCGGGCATTCGCACCGGCGTAAAAGTGGCCGTTATCGACAAGACCGGTAAAGTCTTGGATACCGATACCATCTACCCCTTCCAGCCGCGCAACGATGTCATGGGCGCGCAAGCAGCCCTCGGCCTGCTCATTAAAAAGCATGGCGTTGAACTCATCGCTATCGGCAACGGCACTGGCTCGCGCGAGACCGAAAAGCTCGTCGCCGATCTCATCGAGCGCCTTCCAGCACCAAAACCCACCAAGGTCATCGTCTCGGAAGCTGGTGCTTCGGTCTATTCCGCCTCCCAGCTTGCGGCCAATGAATTCCCCGATCTCGACGTTTCGCTGCGCGGCGCGGTTTCCATCGCCCGTCGCCTGCAAGACCCGCTGGCCGAACTGGTCAAAATCGAACCCAAGGCCATTGGCGTCGGCCAATATCAGCACGACGTCGATCAAGGCCGCTTGGGCCGTCAGCTAGACGCCGTTGTGGAAGACGCAGTGAACGCCGTTGGTGTTGATCTCAACACCGCCTCCGCCCCGCTCCTCGCGCGCATCTCGGGCCTCTCCTCCTCGGTTGCCGACGCCATTGTGCTGCACCGCAACGAAAACGGCCCCTTCGCCAATCGGAAGGCACTGCTCAAGGTCGCCCGCCTCGGCCAGCGCACTTTTGAACAGGCCGCCGGGTTCCTCCGCATCACCGATGGCGACGAGCCGCTCGACGCTTCCGCCGTGCACCCCGAAGCCTATGGCGTCGCCCGTAAAATCGTCAAATCCTGCGGCCGCGACCTACGCACGCTGCAAAACGACAAAACCGCGCTCGCCAACATCGATCCGCGCCAGTTCGTTGACGACCGTTTTGGTCTGCCGACGGTCAAGGACATCCTCGCCGAACTCGAAAAGCCCGGCCGCGACCCGCGCCCTGCCTTCAAAACCGCCACCTTCGCCGAAGGCATTGACGAGATCAAACATCTCGTCCCCGGCATGTTGCTCGAAGGCACCGTCACCAATGTCGCCGCCTTCGGCGCTTTCGTCGACATTGGCGTCCATCAGGACGGTCTCGTGCACGTCTCGGCCCTTGCCGACAAATTCGTCAAAGACCCGCATGAAGTGGTCAAGGCGGGCGACGTCGTAAAAGTTCGCGTGGTCGAAGTCGACGTCGCCCGTAAACGCATTGCGCTCTCTATGCGCAAGGACGACACCCCCATCCAGCGCGAGCGCGGCAATGAACGCCCGAATGAGCGTCCAAGCGGCAATACCCGCCCGAACAATTCACGCCCATCCAATCAGCGTCCCGCCCAAAATAACTCTGGTGGCGCCTTTGGGTCTCTCGGCGACCGCCTCAACGACGCCTTCAAAAAGCGCACATAACAGCAAAAAGCGGGGCGACACTGTCGCCCCACTTGTCTTTTGCCACCGCCCTTAGGGCAGACGCACCGTATGGTTTGGCTCAAACTCGGCCTTGCCAAAGGTGGCGCGCAGGTTGTTGTCGGTCCATTCAAACGGATAGCCCAGCTTGAGCGGCATAGCCTCGGTGAGCTGGCGCTGAATTTCATCCGGCAGGTTGAAATCGCCCGCATGGAGGTTCTCCGCCACCTGCTCCACCTTGCGCGCCCCAATGATTGCAGCGGTAACCTGATGATTACCGAGTAGCCAGCTTAAGGCCACTTGGCTTGGGGTTTTGCCGAGCTGCTTGGCCACCGCGACCAGCACATCTATGGCCTTGAGAGCATCGTCGAACCAATAGCGCGGCAGAGCAATCGACGCCTGAATACCCATGCGCGTATCAGCATCGGGCTTATCCTTGCCCTGATATTTTCCCGATAGCATCCCCGCCGCCAGCGGGCTCCAGCAGATCATCCCCACACCCGCGTCCTCACAAGCTGGCAGGATTTCGCGTTCCACATCGCGACGAATGAGATTGTAGAGATGCTGCGCCGAGATCAGCTTCTCATAGCCCTTAGCCTCCGCCAGCGTATTCGCCTTGGAGATTTGCCAGCCGTAGAAATTGGAGCACCCAAGGTAACGCACCTTGCCTGAGCGCACCAGATCTTCCGCCGCCCGCATGCTTTCCTCAATCGGCGTGTAGGGGTCTGGCCCGTGGAACTGGTAGAGATCGATATAGTCGAGCCCGATGCGCTTGAGGCTCTTCTCGCAAGCCTCAATGATATGTTTTCGCGACAGCCCGCGCGAGGTCACGGCGCTATTGGTGGGAAACCAGCACTTCGTTGCCACCACCAGATCGTCGCGGACAAAATCTTTGAGCGCGACCCCGAGCATGCGCTCGCTATCCCCGCCAGAATATCCATCCGCCGTATCAATGAAATTACCACCGCCCTCGACAAAGGCACGCACAATGGCCGTGGATCCATCCTGGTCGCAGCCCCACTGTTTATTGCCAAAGGTCATAGTGCCAAGGCAGAGGCGCGAGACCAAAAGGCCCGACCGTCCCAAATAGCGATATTTCATAATCCCCTCCTCCTTGGACTAATCAAAGAAACCGGCGTCTTCCTCCGCGAGATATTTTTTGGCCCCTTCGGCATCAATGTCCAGCCCAAGGCCGGGCGCTTCGAGAAGCGCGACATGGCTATTGGTGACGATCTTTTTGGGCAGGCCAATGACGATGTCCGTCCACCACGGGTCAGACGCGCTTGGAAATTCAAAGGCGATGAAATTGGCTGGCAGCGTCGCGCAGACATTGATCAGCGCCCCCAGTCCCAGCAGGCCGTTGGCCGTGCCATGCGGCGCCATCATGATCGAGTGCATATAGGCGTGTTCCGCCACCCACTTCAACTCTGCTATCCCGCCAATATCCGCCGGGTCCGGCCCGACGACGCGCACGGCCTGCGTTTCAATCAGCTCTTTGAAATTATGCCGGAGATAAATCTGCTCGCCGGTATGGATCGGCGTTGAGGTAGACACGGTCAGCTCGCGATAGGCTTGCGGATTGACCCAGGGAACATAGTCCCCCGTCAGCATATCCTCGAGCCACATGAGGTCATATTTCTCTACCGCCCGCGCAAAGCGGATGGCATCGTTGAGAAACCACCCCGGCCCACAATCGAGCGCAAGGGATACCTTATCCCCCAGCACCTCCTTCATGGCCGAGACGCAATCGAGCATGTGATTGAACCCACGCTCAGAGATCTGCCCCTGATCCATCGCCCCATGATAGCCCGCCTTGGTCTGGCGCGGCCCATAGTGGAAGTCGTCTATGCTGTCCTTCATGTTGGAGTGGAAGCTGATCCCCTGCTTCACCATGAAGAAGTTCTCGTCGCGCTCCATCATCCATTTCACATCCGCCGCATAATCCTCAGGCCGATCGCCGGTGCGCTTCTGCCGGATGGAACCGTTGTAGACGCGCACACTATCGCGCACCTTCCCGCCCAGCAGCTTATAGGCGGGCACACCCGCCGCCTTGCCCGCAATATCCCAAAGCGCGTGCTCAATGGCGCTAACAGCCGCCCCATAAGGCTTAAACGAGCCACGCTGGCGGATTTTCATCATGCAGCGCTCGACGTCTGTCGGGTCCTCCCCAATCAGCGCCTCTTTGAAATGCAAAACGAAGGGCTTGAGATAGGTCTTGGTGAATTCCACCTCGCCTAAGCCATAAAGCCCTTCATCGGTCACAATGCGAACAATAGGGTGACGCCCGATAACGGCGCAGCGCAGATCAGTAATCTTCATGGGTCCCCTCCCGTAAAAAGATAAGACCTAGGCGCTTGCACTCCCTGGTGCTTTGAGACGCGCTAGGCGCATTTGCTCGATAATATGGCGCCCAGAACCCTCCACGTGCTGGGCAACAATAGCTGCGGCCTTCTCCGCGTCTTGCTTGCGGATCGCCTCAATCAGCTCTCTATGTTCCCGCACCACCGTCTGGCGACGGCTCAAGGATGTCGGGAATTTTCGCGCGATAGAGCGCAAAATCTCTCTGTGCCGCCACCAAAGGTCCGCCGCGTGGCGATTATAGTGCCGACCATAAATGACCATGTGAAATTGCGTATCGAGCTGGCCGTGCTTTTCCGGATCACCGAAGTTCAAACCCTCGATCTGATCCTGAATGCGTTCCAGTTCGGCGATATCCGGATCACTGGCAATCGTGCAAAACCACCGCGTCAGCGAGGGCTCAATGAGCATTTCGATTTCGCAAATATCGCGCACGAAATCCTCGTCAATGCGCACCACCCGCGCCCCACGATTGGGCTCGATCGTCACCAGCCCTTCGCCACGCAAAACCTGTAACGCCTCGCGCACCGGATTGGTCGATGTGCCATAGGTCGCGGCCAGTTCGCCGATCTTCAATCGCGCCAATGGAGCCAGTCGGCCCGAGACAATATCGTCGCGGATCCTCTGGTAAATCGTGCTGTGTGAAACGTCGAAATCAGGCGCGGTCATGATGCTTTTTGCGCAACCAACATGCCCCATCTGTAGCGCCAGAACATCGACAAGCCAAGAGCGATCATCACATAATCAGATTCAGATAATGTACGATCTAATTGCCATTGACAGACAGGTTAACGTCTGTAACGTTTTCGACAGCAACAAAACGTTCATCGAAAGAACGATTGCCAGCAAGCAGGCAGTACGTCCCGTCAGGCCCCGCATGGTCTGGACTGCCACCTAAGGAGGCGCAGCTGAGATTACTCGCTGCGGGGAGGACAAACCTCGGCCGAGGGGGCTGAGAGCTTCTCCCATGATGAGGAGGACTACCAATGACACATTCGCAAGGCCGCTTCACGCGGTCGGGCTGGGCTTGTGCACGGCGTGTTTCTGCTTACGCCCTAGCCGCAGCCACCACCGCATCCATGCTTTCACTTCCTGCCATGGCGCAGACGGTCGACCTCAGCAAATGGTCGCCCGAATACGTCAAATCCATTGCGGGCACCCACACATTTGACACCAATGGCGATTGCGCCGCTGTCGTCCCCGCCGACTACAAGGGCAAGGTCAGCTATTGGTACACTGGCCCCTTTGAAGCCGATCCCGAAATCGCCCACAAGGTCGACAAAGACTTCTGGGAAGCCTTCAAAGCCGCCTACCCCAATATCGAAACCGACGTTCAGTCGATCACCTATAATGAGCTCCTCGACAAGTTCCGTACCTCCCTGCTCGGCAATGCCGCGCCAATGGTCGTGCGCTTGCAAATTCTCGGTGGCGTCGAGTTCTCCGCCAAGGGCTATTTGAACCCACTCAAGCCCGAAGATGTCGGCTATTCCAGCTCCGACTTCTGGCCGGGCGCGATGAAATCCGTCACCTATGACGGCGTCCCCTACGGCATTCCCACCAATAACGAGACCATGGCGCTGATCTGGAACGCCAAGATCTTCAAAGACGCCGGTCTCGATCCTGAAAACCCACCCGCCACCTGGGACGATCTCGTCACCTATTCGAAAACCATCAAAGACAAGCTCGGCATCTCTGGCTATGGCCTCGTGGCCAAGCAAAACGCGGGCAACACCCCGTTCCGCTTCATGCCTCAGCTCTGGGCCTATGGTGGTGGCGCGCTCGACGAAGCCGCTGACAGCCCGTCCTATACCGATGTCTGGGTGAACAACGATGGCTCCAAGGCGGCGCTGCAAGCCGCCGTGCAGATGTATGTGACCGATAAGTCGGCTCCGACATCTGCCCTGACCAATACTCAGGCCGAAAATCAGGCGCCGTTCATTGCTGGCCAACTGGCCATGATGATCGCCCACCCGTCTGAATACGCCCGCATGGTCGATCTTTCGAGCAAAGCCACCGGCGCTGATAAAGCCGTAGCCGACGAAGTGATTGAGAACATGCGTTATGGCCTCATTCCAGAAGGCCCAGCCCGTCGCGCTGTGGTGTTCGGAGGCTCCAACATCCACGTGGTCAAACCCGAATATGTCAACGGCGGCGCCTATGACGAACAGGCTGTAAAGGCGCTCGTCTGCATGTGGACCAGCCCGGAATGGTCAACCAAGCTCGCTTGGACAGGCTCCAACCCGGGTCACCTTGGTGGCTTCACCACCGAATGGATGAAAGAGCGTCTCGACACCATCAAATTCCTCGACGTCACCACCTCCATGCTGCCCAACGGCATTCCCTTCCCGGTTCTGCCCGAAAGCCCGGAAATCATGAACATCGTCATTCCGGACATGATGCAGAACGCGCTGACCGGAGCCATGACGGTTGATGAGGCGGTCAACGACGCCGCGGCCAAGATCGAAGAGATCATCGGCGGCTTCTAACGCGGTTTTCGCTCCCGAAACGCTGATCGGCGGTCGCTGGCCACCCGCCACCGCCGGTCACTCTCAAGCCTATAGGGACGTCTCTAATGACCAATATTTCAGGGCAGCCCGCTATGCGTGGGCGGCGGTTAGACGAGGTTTATCGTAAACCCAATGTCGCCGAACGGGCCTGGCAGAGCCGTGCAGACTATCTCTACGTCATGCCAGCCATTGTGGTGATGTTGGTGGTGATCGCTTACCCGGTCTACTACACCATTGAATTGAGCTTTTTCAAAACGCCGCCGAGCCTCCAGCTCAAAGACAAGATTTTCATCGGCTTTGAAAACTACACCACCATTCTGGGCCAGGCCTCGTTTTGGAAGGTCACCGTCAATACGCTGATCTGGACCTTCTTCTCCACGCTCTTTGCCTTTGTGCTCGGCTTAGGCGCAGCCCTCGCCCTCCACCGCGAATTCGTCGGCCGGGCATTCTTGCGCGCCATCCTCCTTATTCCGTGGGTCGTCAGCGCCGTTGCTGCCTCTTACGTCTGGAAGTGGATGTACCACTCCGACTTTGGCGCCATCGGCGCGCTCATGGTGCAACTGGGCGTCACCGATCAGCCGATCAACTTCATCGACAACACCACCACTGCGCTGCCCTCGCTTATTGTCATCAACGTCTGGAAGGAATTTTCCTTCGCCATGATCATGCTCATGGCGGGCCTGCAGACCGTGCCCGAGCAATTGCTGCGCGCTGCCAAGGTCGATGGCGCCAATGCCTGGCAGCGCTTCTGGCATGTGACCTTCCCGCATTTGGCGGGCGTCTCCACCGTCACCGTGCTTTTGCTGCTGGTGACAAACTTCAATTCCTTCATCATCCCTTGGCTCACCACCGGCGGCGGACCCGCTGGCGCGACCGACATCTGGATCACCCAGATTTATCAGCTCGCCTTTGGCCGCCAACGCTGGGGCGTGGCAGCGGCCTACTCGGTCCTGCTGTTCCTCATCATGATGACACTGGGCTATTTCTATGTCCGCGCGCTCTCTCGCGGCGATGACAAGAGGGAAGTCGCATGAGCACTCTCACCGCATCGCAAGACCGCGCCGTTGCCAGAACCAGCTTTGACGGCTGGCGCTGGGGTGGCCGCTTGTTTTTGGTCTTTCTCGTCGGCTTCACCGTCATGCCTATGGCGTGGATGCTGATCACCTCGCTCAAGACCGGCTTTGCCGCCATGCAATATCCACCGCAATGGTGGCCGACCGAGCCAACGCTCGACAATTACTGGCGGCTTCTCGATCCACGTGGGCAAGTGGGGCAGGATTTCCTGCGCTACTTCGGCAATAGCGTCTGGGTTTCCGTCGCCACCACAGTTCTCGCCGTGGTCGTCGCCGTCCCCGCGGCTTATGCCTTCTCCCGCTTCCGCTTTCCGGGCCGGACATTCCTCTTCTTCGCGGTGCTGCTGCGCAACATGTTCCCGGCCGTCATCTTCCTCGTCCCGCTCTTCATCCTGATGCGCTGGTTGGGGCTGGTGAACACCCACGGATCGCTGATCCTCACCTATCTCACCTTTGGCCTCCCGCTCGCCATTTGGCTGCTCAAAGGCTTTTACGACAATATCCCGATCCAGCTGGAGCAAGCCGCCCGTATCGATGGCGCCACTCGCTTCCAGGCCTTCTTCTACATTGTCATGCCCCTCTCAACGCCAGGGATCATTGCCACCTCGATCTATTCCTTCATCGGAGCATGGAACGAATACATCTACGCCTACACCTTCCTGACCCGTCACGATCAGATGACGCTTCCGGTCGGCATTCAGCGCTTCTTCTCTGAAAACGCCACCGATTGGCCCGGCCTCATGGCCGCGACCTTCCTCATGAGCGTGCCCGTCGTGGTGCTGTTCCTTGTCCTTCAACGCTATTTCGTGCGGGCCCTCGCTGAGGGCGCCGTCAAGCACTAGGGAGCACTCCCATGGCTGAAGTCGTCCTCCAAAACATCATGAAGCTCTACGGCGATCTCTATGCCGTCAATGATGTGTCCTTCACCGTCAACGACGGCGAGTTCGTCGCCCTCGTTGGCCCCTCGGGTTGCGGCAAAACCACGACCCTAAACCTCATCGCCGGGCTCCTCCCGATCACGTCAGGGAACATCTCCATCGGTGATCGTAACGTTACCCGTCTTGATCCCAAAGACCGCGACATTGCCATGGTTTTTCAAAACTATGCGCTCTATCCGCAAAAGACGGTCTTTCAAAATCTGGCCTTTCCTTTGCAGATGCGAAAACTGCCCAAAGACCAGATTGAGACCAAGGTGAAAGAGGCCGCCCGCGTCCTCGACATCACGCACCTGTTGGAGCGTCGCCCCCGCGAACTCTCAGGCGGTCAGCAACAGCGCGTCGCCTTGGGCCGCGCCCTGGTGCGCGATCCGCTGGTCTTTCTCATGGACGAGCCGCTCTCCAATCTGGACGCCAAGCTGCGCGTGCAGATGCGCTCTGAGATCAAGCGCTTCCACCACAACCTCAACGCCACCATTGTCTACGTCACCCATGACCAGCTCGAAGCTGTCACCATGTCCGACAAAATGGCGGTTATGAACGGCGGCCTGCTCCAGCAATACGACGCTCCAGAGAAAGTCTTCGCCGATCCGGTGAACATGTTTGTCGCCAGCTTCGTCGGCTCTCCGGCCATGAGCCTTATTCCGCTCGAAGCCGTCACCAAAGGCGCCGATACTGTTCTGCGCTCTCCCGAAGGCTGGGACTTTACCCTGTCTCCAGAGAACGCCCGTAAAGCGCAACGCTCGACAACCGTCAAAGTCGTCCTCGGCGCGCGCCACTCAACCCTGAAACTGCACCACAGCGCCCAACCGGGCACCGTCCCCGGCAAAGTCTATACCGTTGAACCTACAGGCGACATCACCTTCGCCCAGGTCTTCATCTCCGGCGCAGTGGTCAACATCAGCCTCGATCCATCGGTCCACATCCGGCCCGACGATCTGGTCCACATCGAGTTCGACCAATCCCGCATCCATCTCTTCGACGAAAACACCACTATGGCCCTCAAGGCCGATTGAACCGAGTTTTGCCATGAACCTGCACGACGCTGCACTCAATCACGTCAATACAAACTCCCGTCCATCGGAACTGCGCATCACCGACATGCGGGTCGCCGAAATCCAGGGTGCCCCCTTCTATTCGGCCATTCTCAAGATCTACACCAACCAAGGCATTGTCGGCCTTGGCGAGGTCCGCGACGGCGCCAGCGCCACTTTCGCGCTCATGCTCAAAAGCCGTCTCTTGGGCGAAAACCCCTGCGATGTGGATCGCCTCTTCCGCCGCATCAAACAATTTGGCGGTCATGGCCGTCAGGGCGGTGGCGTCTCTGCCATTGAAATCGCCCTTTGGGACATTGCCGGCAAAGCCTATGGCGTGCCGATCTATCAGATGCTCGGCGGCAAATTCCGCGACAAGGTCCGCATGTATTGCGATACCGACGCCACCGTCCCAAGCGGCACCGAAACCGGCAAGCGCCTCAAAGAACGCATGGATATGGGTTTTACCTTTCTCAAGATGGACTTGGGACTCATGCAGATCGTCGACACGCCCGGAGCGGTCGTCTCGCCCGCCGGCTCGCTGGAAGGATTTAAAACCCACCCGTCACGCGGTGCTGTTCGCTCGATGGAAGATCGCCGCGCCCGCAACGCCGTCTATGACGTCCACAACGTCCGCCACCCCTTCACCGGCCTCAACTTCACCGAACTGGGGCTCGAGCTGCTCGAGCAATACATCTACGAGGTGCGCGAGGTCATCGGCTACGAGATCCCGCTCGCCATCGACCATGTAGGTCATATCTCGCTGCAGTCGGGCATTCGCCTTGCCAAGCGCATTGAAAAATACGCCCCCGCTTGGCTCGAAGACGTCATCCCTTGGCAATACGCCGAGCAATATCGCACGCTGCAACAAGCGACCACGGTGCCAATCTGCACGGGCGAGGACATCTACCTCAGGGAAGGCTTTGAGCCGCTCCTCAATTCCGGCATCGCCATCATCCACCCCGATCTTCTGACCTCGGGCGGCATTCTCGAAACCAAGAAAATCGGCGATGCAGCGCAGGAAAAGGGCATCGCTATGGCCATTCATATGGCCGAAAGTCCGGTCGCCTGCATGGCCGCCGCCCACATGGCCATCGCGACCGAGAACTTCATGGCCCTCGAATACCACTCGGTCGACGTCGACTGGTGGGACGACATCGCCGTCGGCATTGATGGCCCCATTGTCAAAGATGGCTTCATCACCGTCTCCGACAAACCTGGTCTCGGCATTGATGACATCAACGACGAAGTCATCAGCCAACACATGGGCCCCGGCGTCACAGGCATTTGGCAGCCGACCGATCAGTGGGACGATGAATACAGCTGGGATCGCACTTGGAGCTAAGGCGGCCACAGGGGGACTGTACCGATGAAAATCACAGCAATCATTCCCTACCCCGCCTGGGTTGGGATCAGAAACCAACTCATCGTCAAAGTGGAAACCGATGAAGGCATCTACGGCTGGGGAGAGTCAGGTCTCTCCGGCCGCGAGAAGGCCGTCATCGGGGCCATCGAGCATTTTCGGGAGTTCCTGCTGGGCAAAAACCCAATGGCTATTGGGGCGATCTGGCAGGAAATCTATCGCTCGCAATATTTCGAGGGTGGGCGCGTGCTCACCGCCGCCATGTCGGCCATCGACATCGCCCTGCATGATCTAAAAGGCAAGGCCCTCGGCGTGCCGGTCTATGAATTGCTCGGCGGCAAGCAGCGCGACTTCATCCCCACCTTCGCCACCGTTCGGGGCCCCTGTGGCGAGATCATGGTGCGGCAAGCCGAAGAACTGGTTGAGCTGGGCTGGCGCGCTATTCGCCTCTTTCCGCACGGCCATGAAAACCCCCGGATTTTCGAGCCCCGCGAAAGCCTCGCCGAGACGGCAAACTGGTGCACAAAAACGCGGGATGCTGTGGGCCATGAGATCGTTCTCGGCATTGATTACCACCATCGCCTCTCGGTCGCCGAAGCGGCGAGCTTTTGCCAGAAAATGCCCTCTGGCACTCTCGACTTCCTCGAAGAACCCATCCGCGATGAAACGCCCGAGGCCTATGAGGCCCTGCGCCGTCTCACTGACATTCCCTTTGCCATTGGCGAGGAGTTCGCCAGCAAATGGCAATTCCTGCCCTACATCGAACGGGACATTCATCAGTTCAATCGCATCGACGTCTGCAATGTCGGCGGGCTGACTGAGGCTATGAAAGTGGCCGGATGGAGCGAGGCTCACTACGTCGATGTCATGCCCCACAATCCCCTGGGGCCCATCTGCACCGCCGCCACCGTCCATTTCGGCGCGGCTGTACCCAATTTCTCGTGGCTCGAAACCCGCGCCTCGCCGGGCGAGCTCTACCACGGCTTCGACAACCCTGAGTTGTTCCCAAGCCAGATAACCCTCAACGGCACGGTCTATGACGTGCCCGATACACCCGGCCTTGGCGTCGAGGTGGATGAAGAGCGCCTCAAAGCCCAAAGCTTCAAATTCTGGGAAGCGCCTCATCTCATCCGCAGCGATGGCTCTGTCACCAATTGGTAATTTTGGATTTTTGCAACGATGACCCATACGCCTGATATTACCCGCCCTTCCCAGACCCTCGTTGACGCTGTCCTGCACATTGGTGCCGCCGCTGCCTCGTCAACCTTGGCCAAACTCGGCGTCCGCAATTGCCATATTCGCGGCCCGGTCGCGCAGCAGTCGGGCAAGGCCATTGCGGGTCCTGCTTTGACGCTCCAATTCATGCCCAAGCGCGAAGACATTTACGGCGAGGACGAATATTCCGACCCAGAAAAGCAGCTCCATCGCCACGTGCTCTACCACGTGCAAGCGGGCGACATTGTCGTGGTGGATGCGCGGGGCGACATGAGTTCCGGCGTGTTCGGGGATATGATGTCGACCTATTTCAAGGGCCGTGGAGGCGCGGGCATGGTCATTGACGGCGTGCTGCGCGACCGTCCCAATCTGTCAAAACTCGACATCCCGCTGTGGATCAAAGGCTGGACGCCGAACTTCCACACCCAGACCGACCTCATGCCTTTTGCCGTCAACGTTCCCATCGCCTGCGGCGGCGTCACCGTCATGCCGGGCGACATTATCGTTGCCGATGACGACGGCGCGGTTTGTGTTCCTGTCGCATTGGCTGCGCAAGTGGTTGAATTCGCCAACAATCATCACGAGTGGGAGGACTATTCCCGCATGATGCTCAAGCGCGGCGAACCGCTCCAGCGCTATTATCCGCTGCACAATGATGCGCGTGAAGAATACGAAGCTTGGCGCAAGCTTAACCCGCTACAGCTCTAGCGTCCCTAACGGGTCTCCCTCCCGGAGGAAGGGTGGCATGCGGATGCCACCCTTCTTTTTAGCTAATGCTGTGTGGGCCTTCGTCGGACCCGGCTTCCCAGCGCCGCAGCGCATCGCGACCGCGCGACAAGCGGGACATCACCGTCCCCGGGCGAACACCGAGCACCCTGCCCGCCTCGTCGTAGCTCAGCCCTTCCATCGCCACCAGGCGCACAGCGTCCTGCTGCTCACGCGGCAAAAGGTCAAACGCCCGCCGCAGCTGGCTCAGCCGAACGCTGTCTAATTGATTGGGCGCCAGCATATGGCTGTTCTGCTCAACAAAATCCCGCTCGCGCGCTCTGCCACTATGGCCCGAACGCAGCTGGTCGATGTGTAGATTATGGAGGATGGCGAGCAGCCACTGTTTTAGATTGCGCGAAGGGTCGTAGGTGGCGCGGCGCTCGATGGCACGGAGCAAAGTATCATGCACCAGATCGTCAGCATCAATCGGATGTCGCGTGAGCCTCAGCGCATAGCGCCTCAAAACCGGCACAGCACTTAATATCTCAAAATCGCTTGTGTCTAACCGCCCCATCAGCCCCCCAGCTTATCCAAGCGCATAGTCTAAGCTGACCACGAACAACTAGGCAAACGTCTTTTTGCGGCGCTCGCCTCCGCTAGACCTACAGCGATTTCAGACGTAGCCGCGCATTGCAGAGAAATTCTTGGACAAGTTCTTGGCGCGGCAACATAAAATCCAGGATCTTCTGTCGCCGCGCTTTTTCTATATGGGTCTAGGGCTTAGACAACTTTGGAGATGTCCGGCACCGCATCGAGCAGCATCTTGGTATAGTCCGCCTGCGGGCTATCAAAGATCGCGTCGGTCGGCCCTTTCTCCACCAACACGCCATTGTGCAATACGCCAACGGCGGTCGACATCTGCCGCACAACAGCAAGGTTGTGGCTGATGAGCAGATAGGTCAGCCCAAATTCGGCCTGCAATTCGCTCATCAAATCCAAGACTTGCGCTTGAACGGAAACGTCCAGCGCCGAAGTCGGCTCATCACAGACGATAAATTCCGGCTGGCTGGAAAGCGCACGCGCAATGGCGATACGCTGCCGCTGACCACCCGAAAACTCATGCGGGAATTTCCGCATAACGGACGGGTCTAGGCGCACCTTGGTGAGAAGATCAGCAACGCGTTGCTCCACTTCGCTGCCATTGCGCGCAATGCCCAGCGTCCGCATGGGTTCAGCGATAATGTCCTTCACCCGCCAGCGCGGATTAAGGCTCGCATAGGGGTCCTGGAAAATCATCTGAACGCGCTTGCGCCGCTCTTGATGCCCCGCGCCACCAGCCCAAATGTCGTGACCGGCCACAGTGATGTGGCCCGAAGTTGGGCGCAGCAACCCGACAATCATCTTGGCGCACGTGGATTTACCCGAACCGGATTCCCCCACAAGGCCAAAGGTCGTGCCCTTCTCGATCGAGAAGCTGACATCGTTGACCGCGCGGAATTTTTCCACTTTGCCCGGCAACAGCTTGAAGAACCCGCCACCGCCAATTTCAAAGTCACGGTGAAGGTTTTTCACCTGCACATAGGCTTTGTCGTCAGCGACAGTGGGCGCAATCGCCGCTGCCCCGTCCTTGCGTTCAATCGTCGGGATCGAGTTGATCAGCTTGATCGTATAGGGCTCGCGCGGACGACGAATAATGTCCCCGACCGTCCCAGTCTCCACCACCGTACCCTGATGCATCACCACCATGCGGTCAGCGGTTTGCGCAATCACGCCCATGTCGTGGGTGATCAGCATCACCGCAGCACCACGGCTCGAACAGAGCTTTTTCAGCACCTTGATGATCTGGGCCTGCACGGACACGTCAAGCGCCGAAGTCGGCTCGTCCGCAATGATCAGCTCCGGCTCAGCCGCGATAGCCAGCGCGATAACCACACGCTGGCGCATCCCGCCCGAAAACTGATGCGGATAGGAGTCGATGCGTTCCGCAGCGCGCGGAATGCCCGCTTCCGTCAGCAGATCAATTGCCTTCTGCCGCGCTTCCGCTTCGGAAAGCGGCAAGTGCGTGCGGATGGTTTCGATCAGCTGCTGACCCACCGTGTAGAGCGGGTTGAGGCTCGTCAGCGGGTCTTGGAAGACCATGCCGATACGCTTGCCGCGCAGCGCATCACGCTGTTCGGTCGGCAGATTGTCGATGCGCTGACCATTGAGGAGGATTTGGCCTCCCGCAATATGCCCAGGACGATCGATGAGCCCAATAACGGCGGAGCCGGTCATCGACTTGCCCGCACCAGACTCCCCGACGACGCCGACAATTTCGCCCGGCATGATGTCAAACGACACGCCGTTTACGGCACGGAACACGTCGTCGCGGAATGGAAACTCAACAACGAGGTCGCGAATAGAAAGAACGGGTTCAGGCATTAGCGCAACTTCGGATTGAGAGCATCACGCAGCCAGTCACCAAGGAGGTTGACCGACAGAGCGAGAAGGATGAGCGTCAGTGCGGGGAACGCGAGGATCCACCATTCGCCGGAGAACAGGAACTGCTGGCCGATACGGATCAGCGTCCCAAGCGAAGGCTGGGTCGGAGGCACGCCCACACCAAGATAGGACAATGTCGCCTCTTCGATGATGGCGAGTGCCAGCCCGATCGTCCCGATCACCAGAACCGGACCAACCACATTGGGCAGCACATGGCGGAAGATGATGAAAATCGGATGCACACCAAGGATGCGCGCCGCCGACACATAATCCTTCTGCCGCTCAACCAAGGTTGCGCCACGCACCGTGCGCGCGAACTGCGCCCAGTTGGCCAGGCCAATGGCAATGATCAGAACCCAGACCGCTGCGCCTTCCTGCTGATTGGGCGGAATAACGCCGCGCGCAATGCCGAAGATCAGCAGCGCAATGAGAATGGCCGGGAAGCTGAGCTGCACGTCGCAGACACGCATGATGATCGCATCCACGACGCCGCCGACATAGCCTGACACGAGGCCGAGGCCGACACCCATCACCATAGCGAACAGCGTCGCCATAATGCCTACGAACAGCGACACGCGCGATCCGTACATAATGGTCGAGAGCACATCGCGCCCCTGACTATCCGTGCCGAGCGAGAAATACTTGCCGGACATCGAAGTCGAATTGGGCGGCGTAAACCCGTCCATCAAATTCAGCGTCGCTGGATTGAACGGATTATAGGGCGCCAGCAATGGCGCAAAAACTGCCATGAGAATGAGCGCCAGCGCGATAATCGAGGCAACGATCGCCACGGGTGAATGGCGATAGGACCAAACAACGTCTGACTTGATAAAGCTCTGCCAACGCGACGGCGCGGCCGCTGGAGCTTCCGGAGTTTGAGGGAGGTCTGTCACGAGTTACTTCCCCGTTCTTGCGCCGTCGCGCAGGCGCGGATCGACGATAAAGTAAAGAATATCAACGATGAGGTTAATAATAACGAACACCAACGCCACGAAGACGAGGTATGCAGCCATGACCGGAACGTCGACGGCGGCGACCGAATTGACGAAGAGCGAACCCACGCCCGGCCACTGGAACACCGTCTCGGTGATAATCGCGAAAGCGATCACCGAACCCAGCTGTAGCCCCGTGATGGTGATCACCGGCACCATGGTGTTCTTGAGCGCATGGCCAAAGTTGATGGCACGCTTGGAAAGGCCCCGAGCGCGCGCAAACCGGATGTAGTCCGTGCGCATCACTTCGAGCATTTCTGCGCGCACAAGGCGCATGATCAGCGTCAACTGGAACAGCGACAGCGTAATCGCCGGCAGAATGATCGAGCGCAGTCCCGATTGGGTCAGCAGCCCCGTTTTCCACCAACCGAGCTCGACAACTTCGCCACGACCGAACGAAGGCAGCCATTTGAGCTCGACCGCGAACACATAGATCAGGCCAATACCGATAAGGAAGGTCGGCAAGGACACGCCCACCAGCGACAGCGTCATGATCACGCCGGTCGAAAACGCCTTTTGGCGCAGAGCGGTATAGATGCCGAGCACAACACCACCCACCAGAGCGATGATGGATGAGGCGAAAGCCAATTCGATGGTTGCGGGCAAGCGATCGAGGATGAGTTGGCTGACCGGCTGTTGCAGCCGATAGGAAATGCCAAACTGCCCCTGAAGTGCGTTCACCACGAAATGGAAGAATTGGACATAGAAGGGCTCGTTTAGACCAAGCCGTTCACGAGCCGCGTCATAATCCGCTTGTTTTGCGTCCTGGCTCAGCAAAGCTGCGAGCGGGTCGCCGACGTAACGGAAGACGAGGAAGGCAATAAACGCCACGACGAGCATGACGAGGACGGATTGCAGAAGTCGTCGGGCAATAAAGGCGAGCATGTGGCTCCCTCAAAATACGAACCGCCGCGGAAGAACTCTCTTCACGCGGCGGCCTTGGATTGCAGGAAGTTAGTCGAAGGTGACCGTAGTCATGTTCGGCTGGTTTTCCGGCTGAACAGCCAGGGTAACGCCATCACGCATTGCGTATGCGAGCACCTGGTTGTGGATCGGCATGAGCACGCGATCTTCCTTCACGACCTTCCAGATTTCGGCAATGGTCGCATCGCGCTGTTCGATGTTGTCCATGGTGCCGAGCGCGATGATCTTCTCATCGAGTTCTGGGTTGGTGTAGAGGCCGACGTTATAGGTGCCGTGCAGATCAGTCTTGGAGTGGACGAGGTCGTTGAAGACATAGGCCGAGTCAAATGTCGGAACGCCCCAACCGAGCAGGTAGAAGTCCGACTTATTCGCCAAGATGATCGGGCTGTGTTCAGCCACTGGACGCGATGCCAGCGTCACCTTGATGCCGATCTGGCCGAGCATGCCGACATAAGCGGTCGAGATCGCTTCGTCGTTCACGTAACGGTTGTTTGGCGTATCGAGTGTCACCGTAAAACCGTTCGGGTAGCCAGCTTCAGCCATAAGGGCCTTCGCCTTTTCCACGTCTGGCTTCGGATAAGCGTCGAGTTCTGGCGTCCAACCGTTTACGAACGGAGGGTTCGGGATACCGGTCGGGATCGACTGGCCGCGCATCACAACCTGCTTGATCGCATCACGATCGAGCGCCAGCTCCATCGCTTCGCGAACCTTTGGATTGTTGAAGGGGTTGCTGTCCTTGATGTCGGACGAAGCCAGTGGCTCTTCACCAAAGCGATAGCCGAAATAGATGAAGCGGTTTTCTGGGCCGATTTCGACCTTAAAGCCTTCGGTATTGCTCAGACGATCGATGTCCTGTGGCGGAACGTCCTGGACGATATCGACTTCACCCGAGAGCAGAGCCGAAACGCGGGTCTGCGCATCAGCGATCACCAGATATTCGATCTTGTCGACCGCAGGCTTTTCGCCCCACCAGCCGGCGTTGTAATCAAGCACGGTCTTCACATCGACTTCGCGCGAGGTCAGCGTATAAGGACCGGTGCCATTGGTGTTGAGCACCGAATAGTTGGATGCGCCCGAGGCAAAGTCCTGCACCACAGCCAGATCATGTTCATCGGACCAGGTCTTGTCCATGATGAAGGTGTTGGTGAGGTTGTTTGGGTAGATCAGGGCTGGGCCCTTCATCTGGAATTCGACGGTGTAATCGTCGACCGCAGCAACCGAAACCACTTCGGCATGCAGCTGCTTCATGTTCGAGAACTCGCTCTTGGCGCGTTCAATCGAGTAGATCACGTCTTCAGCCGTGAAGTCGTTGCCGTTGTGGAATTTTACGCCTTCACGCAGCTTGAACACCCAAACTGTTGGGTCGCCTTCCTTGAGGGCCCACTCTGTCGCCAAACGTGGCGTCAAAGCGCCGTCATTGGCGCGGCCGAGCAGCGTTTCATAGATGTGGTGGGAAAGAGTGTGGGTATTGCCTTGGTTCTGCGAGTGCGGATCCATAGTCAGCGAGTCCGAGGAACGCGCCCAGCGAATAGTTTCCGCGCTGGCCACACTAACGAGCATAGTGGATGCAGCGAGCACCGCAGCAATGCGGGTGAGTGAAGTGTTCATTAAGTCCTCTCCATTTCCTGAATACTTGCTCTCTCTCGAATGAACTGGAGAGCTTTGAAGACAGCAAAGCCGAAAACAAACGCCAGTGCAATTGCAGGCAATGGGCAACAATATTCAGGAATGTCGGGAAAACTAACCCACGTAGCCCCATTCCCCCGGATTCGGGAGGGTTATCTTTCGATAGCAGGCGCCAAGATGAAACACATACAAAGCTTGCAACGCATGCTTTGTATACGGAGCCAAGTCCGCTTTTCTTCCAATCGTCCTCAAAAAATAATCATTCTTCTGATTTCGCCGCTTTGAGACCAGTTCAACACAGCACGACCGCAGAGAATCTTTAAATTTTTCAAGTGTGACGCCAGTTCAGCCCCTCTGTCCTGCCTCTTCCATCTGCCCAAATCTCTGTCATGATCAGAAGAAGAGATTGAGGATTCCGGAGGAGACACGAATGACAGAACAAGGCCTCTACACTGTCGTAGATACGCGCTTCTCAGGGCTAATTTTGGGCAATGCCAAGCTCGAAACAATCTACACCGGCTGTCGCTGGGCCGAAGGCCCGGTCTGGTTCAAAGATGGCAATTATCTCCTGTGGAGCGACATCCCAAACCATCGGATGCTGCGCTACATCCCCGATGTCGGCACCCATGTGTTCCGCGCCGATAGCCACTACTCCAACGGCAACACCAGAGATCGCTCTGGCCGCCTGCTCTCCTGCCACCACGGCACGCGCAGCGTCACCCGCACCGAGCATGACGGCACCATCACCACGCTGGCCGACAGTTTTGAGGGCAAGCGCCTCAACTCGCCCAATGACCTTGTCGTTCATTCCAGTGGCAGCGTCTGGTTCACCGACCCGACCTACGGCATTCTCTCGGACTATGAAGGCTTCATGGCCACTCCAGAGCAGGCCAAACACAATGTCTTCCGCCTTGATCCATCAGGCGAGTTACAATCAGTTTCCGGCGACTTCTCCCAGCCCAATGGCCTCGCCTTCTCACCCGACGAAAAACTGCTTTATGTTGCCGATAGCGGCTCCAGCCACGACGAAAACGTCCCGCGCCGCATCACCGTCTTTGACGTCATCGACGGCCGCCTTTTGGCCAATGGCCGCAAATTCTGCGATTTGAAATTCGGTATTCCCGACGGCCTGCGCACCGACACTTTTGGCAATGTCTGGACCAGCGGCGGCAACGCCGTGCACTGCTACGCCCCCGACGGTACGCTTTTAGGGCGCATCAACATCCCCGAGACCGTGTCCAACCTCACCTTCGGCGGCCCGCGCGGCAATCAGCTCTTCATCACGGCCACGACCTCGGTCTACGCAATCTTCGTCAACGCCAAAGGCGCACAGGTGCCTTAAGCTCCGCGCCCCACCACAGCGCCAACTCCTCCCCCTTACAGGGGGAGGCTGGGTGGGGGTAACGCTCCGCAAAACAGGCCCAGCGCCCTCCCCACCGTTATTGCCCGACTTAATCGGGCAATCCAGTACGATGCAGAGCCAGTCTAGATCACCCGGACAAGCCGGGTGATGACGACGGGAGAGAGAGTGCTCAGAAGAGCAACGGCCGTTGTCTGAGCAATAGCTCGCCACACCACAGGGCCAACTCCTCCCCCTTCCAGGGGGAGGCTGGGTGGGGGTACGCCTCGCAAGTCAGCCTGTCACCCTCGCCAAAGCGAGGGCTTCTGTTTCGCTTCCGCATACACCAGCGCAACGAACGAACACCACTGCCCCGTCATTGACCGACTTAACCGGGCAATCCGGCCCAACGCTGGCCATACTCTGGATCACCGGGTCAAGCCGGGTGATGACGACGCAAAAAGCCAACACTCAAAAGCCCCGCCTTCCCCTGCCGCATAGCCCCTTCGCCTCCGTCCCCCTTGCGGTGAGGGACTGAGGGTGGGGGTCGGCGTGCGCCACACCCCGTCACCCTACGGCCACCCTCGGGCTTCTGCACTTTCCATTGGACCATCATCAAGCACACGGACGCTCTCGCCCGCACCGCCAAGCCCTCCTGCGTGCAGAACACTCCGTTTGTAAAAGTGACACGTCTTGCAGGAGGGAAAAGAGACGGGCAGGTTTCGGACGGCCCTGCAGCAAAAGCCGCCGTCGACCTAACCGACGAGCTTCCAGAACGACGCGCCTCCTCCCAGCAACTCCGAGCGCCTCGACCACTGGCCGGAGAGCATCGCGCGCTATCTCGCGGAGCATGATGAGACGGACCGTACAGAGAATGGACTGGCCGCGCCGCGGATCGAACATCCGATAGAGAGGCTGGCGTCACTTCGTGGGCGTCTCTGCGGCGCGGCCTCTATGCGGTGCGCGAAAGCAGTTGACCGGGGATTGCGCCTTCTTTCGCTGTGAACTCAAGCCATTCGCTTTGGGTCTGTGCGGTGCTGGCCTTCAACATCTCAGCGACAGACTTACCGGCGTTTTTTACGATTTCCGCCAGGGGAGCATTCTGGCTGTCCGTGACCACGATCCCGCGGGCTTCCAGTGCAGACTTGGCCTTCGCCATTCTCTGTTCTGCAAGGTCTGGGCCAACGATTGACTCGGTGCCTACGTCCTTTGCCAGAAAAGCATAGTCATCGGCGTATTCCGCACCCCCGCCATTGTAGAAGCGAGCGACCACTTTGCCGTCGATCTTGATTTCCGAATAGACCTTGGAGACGTGGTTGTCGAAGCGGGTCATTTCCCCGTCATAGGCGGGTGGCAGACGGTCGGCGACACCTGGAATGGATGGCCGCTTGGCAAGTTCATCAAGCCAGGCGCCCCTATCGGTTTCGCGCAGCTTAGAAAGAGCCCGATTCTTCGCTACCCTTTCTGCCACATCCTCGGGAAGGGTAATCTTTAGGTCAGCGGGCTCGCGCCGCTCAATTGTTGATGGCGCGTTTTTGGAGGTGTTGCCAGCTTCAGACGCAGCCCGCATGCCGGCTACAAACATTTCAGCCGTTCTGCGCGCCTCAAGACCGGCGCTAATACGATTGGAAAGGGCATCGACCATCTTGGTCTCCCGCGATCGAGATATTTCTGAGTTGCATTCGACTTAGAGACAGCGTTGCGGATAGAGAAGCATCCGCTTGTGCCTGTCATTTCTGCCCTAGATACTCTTCACGCTTCTGGATCAGTGTTTGTATATCCATATAGCGCGGATCGGCCTCCATTCCGATCCGGTCAACAATAAATTCTCGCTGGGGTGGCGGGGCAAGAGCCGCGAATTTTTGCTGTGTTATGGCCGTATCGGCCCTCGCGACTTTTCCGCCGAGCATTTCGGCGATCTGATCGGCTCTTGCCTGAGCCAGGTCCGGACCATTGGTCCCGTTCACGTCATTTATGAGCTTGCCTTGTAGTAACCCTTTCATGGAGTCGTCAGCCCTAACAGCACCTTGATTATCCACGGTGGCCACCACCTTGTTGTTCACGACCACCTCGGCATAGGTCTTGGCGCCTTCGTAGTTTTTTAACTCCGGCGGATCGATGAACCCGGTTGTATATTCAGACTCAAGGCGGGATTGAAGAAAACGGAGCGTCCGTTGATATTCCTCTTCCGATCCCTTCATTGCCCGCGAAATCATGTCTTCGCGCGGGGTGATCCCCTTTATCACCGCTGGGTCTTCGCTTGTGACGGAGGCTGTACCTCCGATGGCTTCCGATATGACCTTGAGTTCAGCCACCCGCAGGTCAGCGTCCCTGCGCGCCTCAAGACCGGCGGCGATGCGACTGGACATGGCATGGACCATCTTGGTCTCTAAGGTAGCTTGACGTGTAAAAGACAAGGTTCAGTAGAAAAATTTAAAATTCAGTTACTCACGGACATTGAATTTCATCGAAGTAGTTGAAGTGGCGCGAAAGAATATCTTCGTACCACTATAATTTTCAAAAAGAACATGTTCGATTTATCGTTGGCCAAGAACACTTCGATATGGTCCACCGAGATGAACTAGTCCGTCTGGCTGGCATAATTTTCGAATAGGGTATCTGCGGCGTCCGCAATGATCAGGGCGTTTCCATTGTGATGGAACGCTAGGTCAGAAACGCTTGCGACGTTGAAGAACAGGATATCCTGGCTGCCGCCGGAATCGAGGATCTCGTTCACACCATCATTGTTGTGATGGATGCTATCCTCCGCGAGACCACCTTAGATAATGCCAGTGCCGCTGGTCATGTCGAAGATCTTGTGGTCGTTGGCCCCGCCACCCTCAGACCCGCCCCGAAGTCTCGGCTCCGTGCCCGATCACCACCCCGTCTCCCTCGCGCAAGCGAGGGCCTCCGTTCCGCTGCCGCAATCACCGGCCCAGCCCCTTCCCCAAGTTTGGGGGAGGCTGGGTGGGGGTACGCTCCGCAAAAACAGGTCCAGCGCCCGCACCCCGTCATTGCCCGACTTGATCGGGCAATCCAGCCCAACGCTGGCCATACT
Organism: Devosia sp. MC532; assembly: GCF_016461625.1. Classification (NCBI taxonomy): domain Bacteria; kingdom Pseudomonadati; phylum Pseudomonadota; class Alphaproteobacteria; order Hyphomicrobiales; family Devosiaceae; genus Devosia; species Devosia sp. MC532. Next base: position 222,626 of record NZ_JAEMNZ010000005.1, read on the forward strand.
CTGGATCACCCGGACAAGCCGGGTGATGACGACGCGAAATGCCCACACTCAAAAGCCCCGCCTTCCACTGCCGCATAACCCCTTCGCCTCCCTCCCCCTTCCGGGGAGGGACTGAGGGTGGGGGCGGCGCACACCAGCCCCGCCACCCCGGGGCCTACCGCGAGGCTCTGCACTTTCCATTGGATCATCATCAAGCACACGGACACTCTCGCCCGCACCGCCGAGCCCTCCTGCGTGCAGAATACTCCGTTTGTAAAAGCGACATGTCTTGAGGGGGGGAAGCGGACACACAGCTTTTGGCTGCCGGCGGAAGATTACCGACGTTCGGCGCACATGTATGTAGACGGCGGTGTCGACAGCAGCCAGTCAAGTTTGAGTTTTAGGGCCGCAGAACAGCTAAGCTGATTTCGTAATTAGGCTGCAGCGGCGTTAGCTGAACCATTCTGTTCAGTTCTACCAATTGATCGCCTGCTTCATAATGCCCTGAAGCCCTAAATTTCGGAGTTTTAGAGCGATAGTAGAAGACTGATCGATTGCGCCCTTTTGATGCATGGCTTCGTTGTATACCACTCCTAGCAGATGGCATGCCTCTGGGACTGGAATACCTATGCACTCGGCAAACGCAAGTTTGCTTGCAGTACCATTACACTCGAGCAAAAACTTTTGCCGTTCCGGCTCAGTGGGGATTTTAGAGTAAGCGCACTGCTCGATTTGCACTCGAACGTAGGCACATACTGCGAAAGGATCGTAACTCGCACCGCCTACAAGGCACTTCTCCCATTCTTCTTTCAAAAAGTTGTAGAAACCATGACTCTTGCCGTGCTTCTTCGGCAGTCCGTACGTCGTGTTGAATACCCCTGAGATATCTCGGTCGATCGGGTGATAATGAAGGAAGTGTTTTGACAGATCTGCCGCCCAACACTGATCCTCTCTACACATGATAATCTTCCGCATAGTTTCAGTAGTTTTTTGCGTTGCGTCTCCGAGGTATACGGTCTGCTGGCGCTTAAGCGCATATCCCTTGAAATACATAGGATCTAAGTGAGTTAGGAGGCACACGTAAATTTGTCCCCCTTCTTTTCGATATGCATCGATTAACTTACTTAGAAAATACTGTGCAACAACGATGTTAGCATCATCAAGATAATCGAAGACTTCATCGATCAATAGGATGCAGGGCTTCGAGCTAGTTGTCTCCCGTGTACGTAGCAAATTGCAACCGAAGTACAAAAGGTCGCGCTGCCCGTTCGACAGCGAGGAAGCGTCAGGAAAATTGACTAGGACGCGGCCTTTTGTTTCTTTAATTTCAGCAGTTACCCAAGCTCCATTGATGTCTTCGATAAAATCTCTAAGAGATTTCAAACGCCTGGAATAAACAGCGTACTGTAACCATTTCTTCAGATTCTGCCTGTCTGATACGCTCAAGTCCATTAGTATGTAACACAAGAGCGTACAATCAAGCCATGTGCTCTTCCCGCGCCTGTGCTTGCTCACTACATCAAAGACAGCTTTGAGATGCGGCAGTTCGTCAATTTTCGAAGCGTATACGGCCGACACTGCGTCGCTAATTGATGCTTTTGTCCCAACTAGACCCTTCACCTTCTGGATCAGCGCTTCGAAAAAGTCAGACGATTTTTTCTGCTTAAGTTTATCGATGGAGTCGATCGCGCTCAACAACTCACTTCTAAGAAGCTCGTCGTCACAGCTTGTAGAGAGGTTGGGGACAACTTTGCAGTTCGCGCCGAATAGCGTCTTATACTTATTTATATCGAAATTTATCTTTTCCCTGACGGATGCCGCCCCTAGGTCAAGCGAAGGAATCTCTAAGTATGGCTTCGCAATTGTGAAACCATTTATTCTTGGCAATTTCGCCTTAGGCTCAATATTCGACTTGATTACGTGAATATCAAAAATATCTGATATATCGTTTAATTTTGAACTTGCATGTAACGTTTTTCCATCATGCACAATTGACAGGCACGAAGGGTTATCGCTGCTCTTCTTGTGCTTATCTTTTTCGTCAACAGTTAGCTGTTTGCCTTTAGCGCAGTTAAACGCCGTCGAAATGCTACTTTTTCCAAATCCATTTGGAGCAACAATGATGTTGGTGAGATTCGGGCGAAGAGCAACTGTCAGATCCACATTCTCAAAACCTCGGATATTTTCGATATGAATTTTCGAGATCATCGTACCCAACACGAATCGCCAACATTCTATTTCTTCAATTTTGCTGCAAACCTCCATACTTCGGCAAGCGGTAGATGTGTTGCCGGTTACTTAGCGCAGGCCGTCGCAAGCATTGTCATTTGGTGCAAACTAGCACCAAGCTTGAATGTTGCGGTTGGGCCTGCCGCCGGAGTAGACGGCAGGCCATAGAGGGCATCTCTGATGTGACAACCGCTTTAGGGATGATATTAGCTTGAGGGGCCACGGTCATCGAACAAGTCCGAAGTGTCAGCACACAACTTGCCAACTATTCCGAGTGATCCCACCTCCTAGGTTTATTTCCTTTGTCGGCCGGGGGTACGGGTGTCTGCTTTTGGGCATGTGAGGCGGCCACATCCGTGGCCGAAATGGGGTCGCCAGCTGCCACCTCATGCTGCCTCACCAAAAATCCTCACCCAATGCGCAGTATCTCCACCTCACCCCCAGCCACGCTCGCCACATCGCCTTCCCCCTTCCCCATCAGCGCCCGCGCAATGGGTGAGCTGAACGAGATCGTGCCCGCCTTTGGGTCCGCCTCGTCCTCGCCAACAATGCGATAGGTCTGCACGCGGCCGTCTGCGCGCTCAAAAGTCACTGTCGTACCGAAGGCCACGACAGAGCGGTCTGCGGAATTTTCCACCACCTGTGCCGTGCGAATGCGTTCTGAATAATAGCGAATGTCCCGATAAGGCGACGCCGCTTGCCGACGACGCTCATTGATATCCTCCACCACCATCGCCGTGTCATAAGCGTGTTTGGCCGCCAGCAGTTGCGCCTCCAGCGCCTCCAGCCCCGCTGCCGTCACCAGATTGGGACCATCCGGGATCGGACGATCCGGCAGCATGGTTTCCGATGCCGTTTCAGCACTGTCTTCTTTTGTAAAAGCCACGCTCATCGCGGAAACCTCAGTGAAATATCAAGAACTTCGCACGCCCTAAGGCCCGGCCGCGCCCATACGGCGCCAAGCCAGAGGCCAAACAATGCCAGCCATATGCCCATAATTGGCCAAAAAAAAGCGGACCGAAGCCCGCCCTTTCTCTCTGCTGTATGAGCAGGTCTTAAAATTCCCAGTCTTCGTCTTCGGTGGCGACGGCCTTGCCGATGACGTAGCTCGAACCCGAGCCCGAGAAGAAGTCGTGGTTCTCGTCCGCGTTGGGCGATAGCGCCGACAGGATAGCCGCGTTGACCTGGCACGCTTCGGGCGGGAACAGAGCCTCGTAGCCGAGGTTCATCAGCGCCTTGTTCGCGTTGTAGTGGAGGAACTTCTTGACGTCTTCGGAAAGCCCAACGTCGTCATAGAGTTCTTCGGTGTAGCGGATTTCGTTGTCGTAAAGCTCAAGCAGAAGATCATAGGCGAAATCCTTGATTTCCTGCTTCTTTTCAGCCGACAGCGTTTCGATTTCGCGCTGGAATTTGTAGCCGATATAATAGCCATGCACCGCTTCGTCGCGGATGATAAGGCGGATCAAGTCGGCCGTATTGGTCAGCTTGGCGCGGCTCGACCAGAACATCGGCAGATAGAAGCCCGAGTAGAACAGGAAGCTTTCGAGGAAGACCGAAGCGACCTTCTTCTTGAGGCTATCCCCGCTCTCATACTGATCAAGGATCAGCTTGGCCTTGTGCTGCAGGAACTGGTTTTCTTCAGACCAACGATAGGCATCGTCAACGTCTGGCGTCGAGCAGAGCGTTGAAAAGATTGACGAATACGAACGTGCGTGCACCGCCTCCATGAAGGAGATGTTCGACAGAACAGCTTCTTCATGCTGGGTCTGCGCATCGCCCATCAGGCGGATCGAGCCAACACCATTCTGGATGGTGTCGAGCAGGGTCAGGCCCGTGAACACGCGGATCGTCAGCTTCTGCTCATGCGGGGTCAGCGTCGCCCAAGACGGTATGTCATTGGAAAGCGGCACTTTTTCCGGGAGCCAGAAGTTCGAGGTCAAGCGGTTCCAGACCTCAAGGTCCTTCTCGTCCTGAATACGGTTCCAGTTGATCGCACGGGCAGCAACGATGGGGCGGAATGGTACGTTCATTGTTCTAAAATCCCGGTCAGAGCGCGCAGGAGACGCAACCCTGCACCTCCGTGCCTTCTAGCGCCAGCTGACGCAGGCGGATGTAATAGATTGTTTTAATGCCCTTTTTCCACGCATAGATCTGCGCCTTGTTGATATCGCGAGTGGTCGCGGTATCGCGGAAGAAGAGCGTCAACGACAGGCCCTGATCGACGTGCTGCGTTGCGGCAGCATAGGTGTCGATGATCTTCTCAGGGCCGATTTCATAGGCGTCCTGATAGTACTCAAGGTTGTCGTTCGTCATGAACGCAGCCGGGTAGTACACGCGACCAATCTTACCTTCCTTACGGATTTCAATCTTGGACACGATCGGGTGGATCGAGGAGGTCGAGTGATTGATGTAAGAGATTGATCCCGTTGGCGGAACGGCCTGCAGGTTCTGGTTATAAAGGCCGGTCAGACGCACCTTAGCTTCCAGATCCTTCCAGTCTTCCTGGGTCGGAATGTGAATACCAGCATCTTCAAAGAGCTTTGCCACACGTTCGGTCGCAGGGGTCCATTCCTGGGTCGTGTACTTGGTAAAGTACTCACCCGAAGCATATTTCGAGTTCTCAAAACCCTTGAAGGTTTCGTTCCGCTCGGTCGCAATCTGGTTGGACGCGCGAATGGCGTGATAGGTCACGGTGTAGAAGTAGATATTGGTGAAATCCACACCCTCTTCCGAACCGTAGAAAATGCGCTCACGAGCCAGATAGCCGTGCAGGTTCATCTGGCCAAGGCCGATGGCGTGGCTTTCAGCATTGCCCTTGGCAACCGATGGTACCGAGCTGATATTGCTCATGTCCGACACAGCCGAGAGGCCACGGATCGCGGTTTCAATCGTGGTGCCAAAGTCCGGAGAATCCATTGCCGCAGCAATGTTTAGCGAACCGAGGTTGCACGAAATGTCCTTGCCCATGTGCTCATAGGACAGGTCTTCGTTGAACACCGAAGCGTCGCTCACCTGCAGAATTTCCGAGCACAGGTTCGACATGGTGATGCGACCGGCAATCGGATTCGCCTTGTTCACCGTGTCTTCGTACATGATGTACGGATAGCCGGATTCAAACTGAATTTCGGCGATCACCTGGAAGAATTCACGAGCCTTGATCTTCTTCTTGCGAATGCGCTTGTCGGCCACCATTTCGCGGTACTTTTCAGTGACCGAGATTTCGGTGAACGGCACGCCATAGACGCGTTCCACGTCATAAGGCGAGAAGAGATACATATCTTCGTTGTCGCGCGCGAGCTCGAAGGTAATATCGGGAATAACCACGCCCAGCGACAGCGTCTTGATACGGACCTTTTCGTCCGCATTTTCGCGCTTGGTGTCGAGGAAGCGCATGATGTCTGGGTGGTGGGCGTGCAGATACACTGCGCCCGCGCCCTGACGCGCACCGAGCTGGTTTGCATAGGAGAAGCTGTCTTCGAGCAGCTTCATCACGGGCAGCACGCCCGAAGACTGGTTTTCGATATGCTTGATCGGCGCGCCCATCTCACGAATGTTCGTGAGGCTCAGTGCTACCCCGCCGCCGCGCTTCGAGAGCTGCAGCGCCGAATTGATCGAGCGACCGATGGATTCCATATTGTCTTCAACGCGTAGCAGGAAGCACGACACGAGTTCGCCGCGCTGCTTCTTGCCAGCATTGAGGAAAGTTGGGGTTGCTGGCTGGAAACGGCCGGAGATGATTTCATCAACCAGCGACGTCGCCAGCTTTTCATCGCCGCGCGCCAGGGCCAGCGCCACCATGCAAACGCGATCTTCGTAGCGCTCGAGATAGCGCTTACCGTCGAAGGTCTTGAGCGTATAGCTGGTGTAATATTTGAACGCGCCGAGGAAGGTCGGGAAACGGAACTTCTTGTCGAAGGCGTGGTCGAACAGATCGCGCACGAAGTTGAACGCGTACTGATCGAGCACTTCCTGCTCGTAGTAGCCCTCTTCGCACAGATAGGTCAGCTTCTCGCGCAGATTGTGGAAGAACACGGTGTTCTGGTTCACATGCTGCAAGAAGAACTGATGCGCCGCTTGACGGTCCTTATCGAACTGAATGTGGCCCTCTTCGTCATAGAGGTTCAGCATGGCGTTCAGCGCATGGTAATCCAGCGACTGATCTTGCGCCTGCGACGGACGTTCTAGTGTGAGCTGGTCCAAAACCGTTCGAGTCCCTGTATGACGTTGGCGACATCCTCATCCGTTCCGAGCAATTCGAAACGATAGAGGAGCGGTACGGAGCATTTCTGCGAGACGATATCGCCCGCCAAACAATAACCCGTACCAAAGTTCGTATTCCCCGCGCCGATCACGCCACGGATAAGGCCACGATTACTGGCCACATTGAGAAACCGGATCACCGGTTTTGGCACAGCCCCCTTCCCGTCCCCGCTGCCGTATGTCGGCAGCACCAGTACGAAGGGCTCGCTCACCACGGGTGGGTCGCTCGCGGCATCCACCGGCAATCGTACGCTTGGTAAACCGAGCTTGACGACGAAGCGGTGAGTGTTTTCCGAAGTACTGGAATAGTAGACGAGAGAAGCCATGCCCGGGGCGCGGCTTAAGCGAGAGCGCCGATCATATCCGGACGGAAACCAGCCCAGTGCTGATCACCAGCTACCACGACTGGAACCTGACGGTAGCCCATCTGTTCAACGCGAGCGTAGGCATCTGCATCTTCTGAGATGTCGACGATAGTGTAATCAAGACCCTTACGGTCCAACGCACGCGTGGTCGCGGTGCACTGTACACATGCTGGCTTGCTGTAAACTGTAATGCTCATCGATAAACCTCGACAGGTTGTATGACGGGTAGTGAGCAGCTCGGCGAGATCGTCATCGCCCTATTCCGCCCCAGCCCCCGCCGGTGGACAATTGGCGCCTAAGCGATCTCAACCCGCATCCAAATTTGCGCCCGAATTTGTCCTCCCCAACCTCACGGCTCGGTGACAAACGCGACGCAAACTCAACGCTTACAGTTGCGGAATTTCGGTAGGTCTGAATAGTCAGCTTACCGTCCTTCCCTCACTCCAACTCTAGGCGAGCAGGAGTGTCTCAGACGCTATATATAGTATGCCGATACGCCGGCGCTTCAACCGTTCTTCGCACACGACAAGGGCTAATTCGGGCTTGACGGCATTTCGTGATCGGACCCGTTCGAATCGCGGTTCCGTGAAACACCCGGAAGCCCTCGGCTCTTGCCACCGTGAAGCAAAAACATCGCTCTTGATGTATACCAAAACTGTCTCGATAAGCTGCCGTATAGCGATACATTTTGAGGGGATGAACTATGGGGAATACGCGCAAACTTCGCTGGGGGATTCTCTCCACAGCCAACATCGGCATGCAAAAAGTCACCCCCGCGATCATGAAGTCGGCGCATTCCGAAGTCGTCGCCATTGGGTCCCGAAATCTGGAGCAAGCGCAGCGCGCGGCCAATAAACTGGGCATTCCTAAGGCTTTTGGGTCCTATGAAGAGCTCATAAGCTCCCCAGATATCGACGCAATTTACAATCCGCTGCCCAATCACCTGCATGTCGAGATGACGCTCGCCGCCAACGCAGCGGGCAAGCATGTGCTCTGCGAAAAGCCGGTTGCGATCACTGCTGAAGACGCAAAGCGCCTGCGTACGGCGCGTCCAGACCGACTCATCTTGGAAGCCTTCATGGTGCGCTTCCATAAGCAATGGCTCCGCGCCCGCGAAATCATGCGCTCGGGCGAATTGGGCGAAGTGCGCGCCGTTCGCTCGGTCTTCACCTATTACAATGCCGACCCAAACAACGTCCGCAACAAGGCCGACATCGGTGGCGGAGGCCTACTAGATATAGGGTGCTACCCCATCACGGGCGGTCGCTTCTTCTTCGAGAGCGAACCACTACGGGTAGTATCCCTCGTGGATCGCGACGCCAATTTCGGCACAGACCGTCAGGCGTCCGTCATTGCCGATTTCGGCAATGGTCGTCAGCTTACCTTCCTCGTCTCAACCCAGCTGGCGCCCAATCAATCGCTTGAACTTCTGGGCACTAAGGGCCGCGTCGAACTGATCATTCCGTTCAATGCGCCAGCCGATACGCCAACAGCTGTTTTGGTCGACGAGGGCAAGGCGCTTGATGGCTCGCTGGCCCGCCGTGAGATCATGCCGGCCTGTGACCAGTATACGGAAATGGCCCAGGCCTTCGCCTTGGCGGCTTTGGGAGAAGGCACCCTGCCCTATGGCGTTGAAGACGCGATCCGCTCGATGCACATCCTCGACGCTATCTTCGAAAGTGAAAAGACCGGTGCCTGGGCACCGGTCAAGAAAGACTAATTAGCGCTTTGATGGACGGGGTTGGCTTGGGCCGCCCCGTCGATCTGCCCCCGGACGAGCCGCTGGCTTGCCCGGGGTCGGGCGGCCAGACGTTGGGCGACCCGCAGTGGGCTTGCCGCCGACCGGCTTACCTGCTGCAACACGCCCTGCACTGGGCTTGCCCGCTGGCTTCCCTGCATCCTTAAAGCCAAGCTTGCCACCGCCCTTGCCGACTTTGCCTGCCGCAAGGCGCTCGGCGCGACGCGAGCCTTCGGCCCGGCGTTCTGCCAAACGTGTCGGCGAATTGCGCTTGTCCTGCAAAGCACGCGCACCACCAGTTGGGCGCTTCGCCTCACCATCGTCAAAACGCGCGCCGCCAGCGCGAGCCGGTTTCTTGCCTTCAAACTTACGGCCTTCCGGGCGCTTGAAGCCGCCCCCTGCCGGACGACCGGCGCCTTCCGTCCGTGGCGCACGCTCGCGCTCAACAAAACCTTCGGGCATCGGCGCATCGCGCCATTCGCCCGGCGCCAGTCCGTCCACCGTCCAATCGCCAATAGCCCAGCGCACCAAACGCAGGGTTGGGAAGCCGATAGCTGCCGTCATGCGACGGACCTGACGGTTGCGTCCCTCGGTAATGGTCAGCTTCAACCAAGTATCGGGCACACTTTTACGGAAACGAACGGGCGGATTGCGCTCCCAAAGCTCTGGCGGATCAATCCGCTCGACCTTGGCCGGACGGGTCTTGCCGTCATTGAGTTCAACCCCGCGCGCCAGCTTACGCAGCACGTCGTCACTCGGGTTGCCCTCGACCTGCACCAGATAGGTCTTTTCTTTTTTGAACTTCGGCGAGGAGATTTGGGCATGCATCGTGCCGCTGTCGGTCAAGATCAGCAGCCCTTCGCTATCCTTATCGAGGCGACCAGCCGCATAGACATCGGGCACGTCCACGAAGTCGGATAGGGTCTGCTCCCCGTCGCCATTGGTGAATTGGGTAAGCACCCCATAGGGCTTGTTGAGGAGTATAAGACGCGCCATCGACCTGACCAATAATGAATTGCCCCCTTAGTGCGGGTCCTGCGCCACAAAGGGAAGCAAAATTCTTCTCATTCACACGCTAGACAGGCCCAAATAACGAGCGCTTGATCGCCGCAGGCGCCAGAAAGCTTCTGGGAGGGGCAGAAATGGAACGTCACTACGGTTGGGTCGTCGTTGCGGCGGGGGCCGTGATTACCTGCCTCGCAATGGGTGCCATGTTCGCCCTGCCCGTCTACCTTCAGCCTATGGCAGACGAAACCGGCTGGTCTCGAGCGGGTATTTCCGGCGCGATGACTGTTGGCTTTATCGTCATGGGCATCGCTGGCTTTGTCTGGGGCACCATCACCGATCGCATTGGCGCTAGACCCGTTATCGTCACCGCTGCTGTCATTCTCGGACTTGGCCTCTTCATCGCCAGCCGCACAGAAAATCTACTCGTCTTTCAATTCGCTTACGGCGGACTTGTGGGGGCTGCGGGTGGCGCATTCTTTGCGCCCTTGATCGCCACCACATTGGGCTGGTTCGACAAAAACCGTAGCCTTGCCGTTTCGCTCGTTACCTTGGGCGCAGGCGTTGCCCCCATGACCATGACGCCGCTCGCCACCATATTGATAGAAGCCATTGGCTGGCGGCAGTCGATGGCCGTCATCGGTCTAACCGCCGTGGCCGTCATCATTCCCTTAGGATTTCTCATCCGCAGCGCACCGCACGTGCAGTTGCAACCATCGAGCAGCGACATTGCTCCGGCTGCAAAAGAACCCAGCCGTATTGGCGAAATCTTCCGCACGCCGCAGTTCATCATTCTGGCGGGCGTGTTCTTTCTTTGCTGCGCCGCTCATTCTGGCCCGATCTTTCACACGGTGAGCTACGCCATATTGTGCGGCGCGACGCCTTTAGCGGCGGCAAGCATCTATAGTGTTGAGGGCCTGGCCGGGCTTGGCGGGCGCGTTCTTTTTGGCCTCATGGGAGACAAGCTCGGCGTTCGTCGCGTTATCGTCGGCGGGCTAGCGCTGCAAGCGATCGGCATCTATTGCTATATTTACGTCACCGAGCTGCAGCACTTCTACATGCTGGCCGTCGTTCTCGGACTCGTCTACGGCGGCGTGATGCCGCTCTATTCCGTTCTGGCGCGCGACTATTTCGGCCCCAAAGTTATGGGCACCGTGCTAGGCGGCATAACCATGACCTCCTCTATAGGCATGGCTTTCGGCCCGGTCGGCGGCGGGTATCTCTACGACACCTATGGCAGCTACCACTGGCTCTATATCGCCTCGGCTGCTGTGGGTATTGGCGCAGCTCTGCTGGCTCTGGTGTTCCCGCCTAAGTCAACCAATGACGATTTGGCAACGCCGCAACCGGCCTGATCACCAGCTCGGCGGCCAATAGACATTGTCGGCAAAATCACTCGGAATGGGCGACATGCGCGAAAGTGCAGTCGCCGCGAGATCAATCTCCTTGCACTGCCGCTGCACCCGCATGGGCATCGGATTGCCCGAGACATATTCTTCCATCTGCCATTGCTCGATATTCAGTACCGCTTTGCGACGCCGCGCTTCGGCAAAAACCTCTTCTATGCCGATAAGCCGATTAGCAGCGACAAATTGGCCGTTCTCGGTCCACTCGCGCCTATTCACGAAGTCAGTATAACGCATAACAAACACCCCAGTACGAAGGTGATTTCACGCCGAAAGTCTTACTGAATACCAAACGATCCTTGCTTCGTGATCACAACTGCGCTTAGGCAAGGGCATGACTATTCTCTATCTCATGGCCGCGCCTGCAGAATATGGCCCACACCTGCAAAAGCGTATTTCACCTGTCATGATCGGCATTGGTCCGGTCGAGGCGGCCGTGGGCACCATGCGTGCTCTCGCCGAACGCGCGACCAATCTTCCGACGCTGGTCGTTTCTTTGGGCTCTGCCGGGTCGCAGCGCCTTAATCAATGTGAAGTGTATCAAGCGACCTCGGTCGCTTATCGCGATATGGACGCCACAGCGCTAGGCTTTGAAAAGGGCCTAACACCCCTCGCCGATATCCCGATCACCATGCCCTTGGCACCACACGTGCCGGGCCTGAAGCCCGCCACGCTTTCGACAGGGGCAAATGTTGTGTCGGGTGCCGCTTATGACCGCGTAGCTGAAGATATGGTCGATATGGAGACCTTCGCCGTCCTGCGAGCTTGCCAGAGTTTTAGCGTGCCGCTGATCGCCTTGCGCGGCATCTCGGATGGCAAGTCAGACGTTACCGAGCTCGCTCACTGGACCCAATATCTCCATATCGTAGACGAGAAACTGGCCGAGGCCGTCGACATCATCGAGGCCTATTGGGCCAACCGCGCCTAGACCTCGGGATCTTGCTCTTTCTCGCGCTCCGCTTTTTTATCGCGGCGCGAGCGGCTCCAGTTGTTGTACCAGCGATTACCGCGCAAAACCGTGTAGTTCACCGGCTTCTGCAGGAAGATCAGATCAAGCGCCAGGAGCAGCAACCCGAGCGGCAACATCCACACGCCGAGCACCGGCAGGAAACTAAAAATCCCGCCGAAGACGAGGAGAATGCCCAAGGGGACGCGGATAATCCGCGCCTCAGGGCGACGCACGCGCGCCAACCATCGCGCCGCGAACGGCGGTATGCTCCGCTCCAGCCTATCAAACAGACGGTTCAGTCGCTGCGCACTCTTGTTCATTTGAGCACCTCTCATCTTCTTCTAAATGGCGCTGCACTGTGTTCGTTCAAGGGCAAGTCGGAACCTGCAGCCATTCTATCTCGTTGATTGGCAAAACGAGGATGACCATGACCATTGACGACATCTTACTCCGCCTCGGCGTTCGCCCAAAGAAGCGTGGACTTGAAGCCCAGCTCGAAAACCTGCGCCGCGACATCCGCAAACTGAGCCATAGTGCGACAAATCACGCCGGGCATTTGGCCGGTTCGGTTTCTCACAGGGCATCCCATGTCAGCGATGAATGGGGCGACAGCCTTGCCGATCTCACCAGAGAAGCCGCACGCTATGGCACCCAAATCGCTGAGACCGCAGGAGAACAATCGCGTCGCGCCGTACGCGCCGTCAAAAACGATCCGCTACCGGTTATCGCTGTCATCGGCACGATCGTATTGCTGAGCACCCTGCTTCGCAGCAAGTAATTGGATTTTAACCACATCTCTGAGGCTTTTCTTAAGCGTAACCGGGCAATTTCTGCCCAAGAGCTGCTTATGCACTAGTCTCGGAGATGGTCCATGCCCCGCCTGTCCAGCGCCCTATTGCGCCTCACCGCTGTCGCTATCACAGCGTCGACCCTTGGCGGGTGTTCTTTCCTCGGCATGAATTTCGCTTGGAACCAGATGAGCGAAAAAGAATGCATGATGCGCGCGATGTATTTCGAATCCAATCGCTCCAGCGCCGAGGGCATGCTTGCGGTCGGTACTGTTGTGGCCAATCGCGTAAACGATCCGCGCTATCCTAAATCCGTATGCGGCGTTGTCGGGCAGAAGAACCAGTTCGCTCAGGGCGTACTCACCAAGCCGATGACGGACAGCGGCGCTGTGCTCGCCTCACAGGTTGCAGACTCGGTGATGCGCGGCGATCGTCACCCCGGCGTGCAAAATGCCCAGCACTTCCACACCGCAGGGCTCAGCTTCCCGTACAACAACATGCACTACGTGCTCGAAGCGGGCGGCAACGCCTTCTATGAGAAGCGCTCGACCCGCTAAAACCCTTTGCTCTGGCGCAGCACGTAGCCAATGACCACGGCCATGGCCTCATAAAGCTCAACGGGAATTTCCTCGTCGAGGTCGACCCCGCTCAGCGCCTCTGCCAGTATCGGGTTGGTTTCCACGAGCACGCCGTGCTCTTCGGCCAGCTCGATAATCTTCTCAGCGACAAAGCCACGGCCCTTAGCAACAACGCGCGGGGCCTCGAGTGACCCCTCCTCATATTGCAGAGCGACCGCGATCCGCGGCTTGGTGGGCATTGCGTCATCGCTCATGTCGTCGCATCCACATAGCTATGGCCGGCAGCGCGTTCCGGGCTGGCTGGAGCCCCGACACGCACAATCACCGCGCCCGGTTGTAGTCCGACGCTCTCAAGCCCCGTTTGCAGCTGTTCAATGTGCTCTTTAAGCGCCTGCCCCGTCGCTTCTTGATCGGCCCAGATCAATACGTTGGTCCGCTTGCCACGCAGAGACAACTGCGCGCCGACTTCGCCCTGCTCGGCCAAATGGATTGCGAAACGAACCTGCCATCCGCGGTCGGCGGTTGGTGTCTCCTCTTCGGGCGCTTCCCCCTGAATTTGAAGGCTCAGCACCGTGTGGTGCCCGGCGTATTGCACCGGGATATCAAGGCTCCACGATTGATCCTGCCGCCCCACAGTTTGGCTTTGGTCCGGCATGGAAGCCCCTTGATGCAAGCGCAAGCGCGCCAGACTGGCCTCAGTCCGATCGAGAAGGATCTTGCCGATCTCGGTCGGATCGCGCGGTAGGCCATTGGCATCCTCACGATGCTGCCGCACCCGTGGATTGAGCCCCTTGAGCGGCGGAGGCAATTGCGACAATTGCTGCACCATCTCCGCATTACTCCCGAGCCATGCGCCGAGGGCGCGCTGCAGGCCCAGAAGTGATCCTTTGAGGTCGCCATTTGCGCTTTGCGCCTGACCAGCCCCTAGGAGTGTCTCATGGAAAATGCCCGATTGTTTGACGGCATTTTTGAGCACGAGCGGATCGATTGCGCCACCATCCAGATTCATCTGCTGGCCGAACACGCCCTGCGCCGCTTTCAGCACATCAGGCGGCAGAGGCACGCGGCCAGCGACCGCCGAAATGACCGAATTCAACGCCGCAACACTGTTCTGCTTTGGCAACGCTTGCGACACCATTTGCGCCACTGCCGCTTGCGCATTGGCAGTGGCCTGTGCGCTCGCGCTCTGCGGCGTCGCTGCGGAGGCCGCAGGATTGGCCGGCACCCCATCAGCACGCGCTGGCGAGCCTAGATTCGCCTGCCCAAACGGCTGCCCCGACGACGACATCCCATAAGGCGGGCGGTCACCCAGTTGTGCCGCCCCACCAGCATCAACCGCTGCGATAACGGGCATCGGCGCAGGCTGGTAGGCCACCGTCCCCTTCACAAAGGGCGGAACGGCAGTGGCAATAGGCAGCTGTGGCGGCGCATCAGAGCGCGCTCCTGCCTGGGGATTGGAATATTGCTGGTGCGTCGGTGCGTAAGTCTGTGCTGGCGGCGTCGGCGGCGGCAGCGGAGCACCCGGGGGCAAGGCCTGCGGCGTCACCGGAGCGCCACCATTGCTCGGCCCTGGCGGCGGCAAGGTCACATGCTGCGCCAAGGGCGAAAGCTGCACCTGCGTCGCGGGCGGATTAACCGGCAAAATGGGGGAGCCTGCTGGCGAACTGGTCGGCGGCGCCAGCGTATTTGTCACGGCCGGGGTGACCGAGAGCAGCGATACCCGAACCTGCCCCTCAACTTGCTGAACCGCTAATGTGAGCGTCGTACCAACCGGCTGGGCGGCGGGCAGTTGCAGTGTCATGGTCTGCCGCCCGACCTGAACTTCCGTCGAGCCATTGGGCAGCTGGCCAACCACGCGCGCTTCCACAGTCTGCCCCTGTTGACGGGCCAGAGCCTGAACGGCTGCTACACTTGGAAGATCAGTAGTGACACTCATAGATGGACTGCCTCCAACCGCGCCTGCGGTTGCATCAGTCTAACCTATCATTATCAGATTGAGAGTCCGCGAATTTTAATCGCGGATATCTTTATATTCCTTAGTGACAGGCTTGCCGCGGAACGTCACCCAGAAGAAATTTAGCGTGTAAGTTCCAGCAGTTGCGAAGACGCCTTCCTTCTCCAGACGACGACCGGAGGTCTTCATCCGCAGCTTATAGGTCCACTTCACATTGCCAACACGCGACAGGCGGACAGCCACGTCGGTGTCTTCACCGAAGAATTCGATTTCGCGATTATAGCCACCAACATCGGCCCAAGCCTGACGCTTGAACACGAAATTGCCGCCCTGCACCACAGAACCGACGCGCAGGATGTAGCGGTTGAGGATATAAATCAGCTTGGTCAGCAGATAAAAACCGCCAATCATCGCACGGTTGTGCCACGCCATATCGTAATAGATATAGGGGCCGGAAACGCACACCAGCTTTGGATCTGCCGCGTATTCGCGCATCACCACATCCAGCCAGCCTTCGGGCACGATGGTATCGCTGTCGATATTGGCGACGAGATCATAGCCCTCGCTCGCGGCAAAGCCCGCGTCGCGCGCATTGACCAGTCCCTTCTTGGGCTCATCAACCACGGTGACACCATCGAAACTGCGAGCAATCTCGCCGGTCCGGTCGGTCGAAGCGTTATTGACCACAATTACGTCGGCAGGAATGCCAGCGCGCTTAATTTCAGCCAGCACAGATTGGAGGCACTGACCAATCAGCACTTCTTCATTGTAGGCCGGAATAACAAAAGCAAGCTTCATAAGGCACCCTTGCCGCAGACAGCGCGGCGTTTATTAGGTTAACGCACATACAGTGATGCGCCCGTATCGGCAACACCGACCATGTCAGGAATTGGCACTTTTGGAACCGATATTGCGTTGAGGCTTTTGCAAGTGGTGGCGTGATACGCCGAGAATGCAACAAAACCTGCCGGGGACCATGGCAAATAGCGACGACACTTCACCGCAAGAAAAGCGTGTCCACGCACACCCTTTTACCCGGTTCCGATCTCTCCTGCGCATTCTCTACCACGGCCAATCGCCTATGGCCGTGCGGTTTCAAGCAACGATTCTGGTCGTCGATCTTGCCATTATTGGCTTCTTTATCGCGACGCCATTCTTACGCGAATCCAGCACCTATATCTGGTTCGACTATTCCATCGCTGCGCTTTTGGGGCTCGATCTCGTGGCGCGAGGCCTCGCGTCAACGCATCCATTGCGTTGGGCGCGGCAGCTGCCGGTTGTAATCGACATCTTTATTCTGATCACCCTTTTGGCCCCGACCTGGCTCTTCAACTTCGGCTTCTTGCGCATACTGCGCCTATGGACCCTATCGAAGTCCAACTTCTTCTGGCGCGATTTGGAAAAGCACGGGCTTTCGGACTACCGCGAGACCATCCAGGCCATCATCAACCTTTTGGTCTTCATCTTCGTCGTCACGGGGTTCGTCTATACCGCGTTTGCCAAGCGCGATTCTGACATCAATGGCTATATCGACGCGCTTTACTTCACCGTCACCACCATGACGACGACAGGCTTCGGCGACATCACCCTGCCCGGCCCCTTCGGAAAGCTCGTGTCGATCGTCATCATGATCATCGGCATTTCGCTGTTCGTGCGCCTCGCGCAGCTGGTGTTCCGTCCGCACAAGGTGTCCTTCCCTTGCCCGCAATGCGGCTTACGCCGTCACGAACCAGACGCCATCCACTGCAAGTCCTGTGGCCATATCCTCGCCATTCCAGATGATGGGCACGACTGAGCTATTTGATCACCGGCAGGCGAATACGAAAACTTGCGCCGGGTAACACGCCCGGCACAAGCTCCAGTGTGCCGTTCATCCGCGTCACGATCTGGCGGCTAATGGCAAGCCCCAGACCCGCGCCACCTTGATCCCCGCTCCCCTCCACACCGCGCCAGAATTTCTGGAACACGAGCTTGCGGTTACGCTTGGAAATCCCCGGGCCGTTGTCAGAGATTTCGACGACATATTTGCCCGCCCGCACCGAAGAGGAAATCCGCACCAACGGCTCCTCCGCATCGTTGTATTTCACGGCGTTGGAAATGAGGTTGATGAAAACCTGACACAGCCGGTCAGCGTCCCCCTCGATCATGGTCACATGGGAGCGCTCACCCAGTTCGAGCCGCATCCCCCGTTGCCGCAACAGCGCATCGCAAACCGTGATCGCCCGGTCGAGCGCAATTTCCGCATCAACGGGCTGGTTTTGCCAACTCCGCTCCCCACGCTCCAGCGCACTCAAATCGAGGATTTCATCGAGTAATCGCGTTAAGCGCAGGCTCTCTTGATGGATGGTGGTGGTGAACTTGCGCCTTTGCCCATCGTCCAAATCGCCCGCTTCCAGCAGGATTTCAGAGAACGAACGGATCGAGGTCATCGGCGTGCGCACCTCATGGCTCACCTGACTGAGGAACTCGTCCTTCTGGCTATCGAGCTCGCGCAACTGCGCATTGGCATCCTCCAGCTTGCGCGCCGTAACCCGCAACTCCGCCGAGGTTTTCTCCAATTGCTGCGAATATTCAATGACTTGCTGAGTTTCGTCAGCCATCTGCATCATCTCTTCGAGCGACACGTCACCACCGGCCACAACCTTGGACAGCATAACGTGGGCCGAAGATGCGCCAATCGAACCCGCCAGTTCGCGCTCAAGTCGCCCGATAAACTCCGGCGTCGGCTCAAGCAGCGCTGGCTCCACCCCACTCTCGCGCGCCGCGCTTTCAAACAGCGCCGCAGCCCGCCGATCGCCCAGCACACGCTCAGCCACAAAGTAGAGATCATTTGCGGTCGCCGACCCTCGCATAAAATTATGCTGCAGGAGATTGCCGCGCTTGAACACATCGACAAACGCCGTCGCTTGAATGCGCTCCAAGGTTGAAGGGGTCGTTACGAGAGACCCAATGATCAGCACAGCGATGTTGACCGACAGGCTCCAGAACGTGGCATGAGCGAGGGAGTCCCAGCCTTCAAGCCCAAACATGGCTTCCGGTCGCAACCAGCTTATGCCCCAAGGCCCAGCCTGCAACAGCGCCGAAACCGAAGGCGAGACACTCTCGAACGAGGGCAGGAAGCAGCACCATGCCCAAACAATAAAGCCAGCGAGAATGGCGGTCGTCACCGCCTTGAGCGAAGCGTCTTTCCAAAAGATCGCCGCCAGAAGCGACGGGAAAAACTGCGCAATTGCGGCGAATGAAATCAGCCCAATCGGCGCCAGCGCATCGCTGTCACGCGTGAAGAAATAGTAGAAGAACCCAAGCGACAGGATCAGAACGATGGATACCCGTCGCGCCGGCAGCAGCACATGGCTCACCCCTTGCCCGTCAGAGTTTTGCCCCGCCGCCGTGAAGCGGAGCACCAGCGGCATAATGATATGGTTCGAGACCATGATCGAGAGCGCGATGGACTCCAGAATGATCATCGACGTCGCCGACGAGAACCCGCCTATAAAGGCAAACAGCGCCAGACCTGTCTGCCCGGATTGCAGCGGAATGGTCAGCGCGAACATATCCGGATTTGCGCCCGGCTCCGATACCGTCAGCCCATAGATGGCGATGGGCAGGATAAAGACGCTCATCAGCATCATATAGGCCGGGAACACCCAGCCTGCGACGCGCAGATGATCCTCATTGGAGTTCTCAACCACCGTCACCTGAAACTGTCGCGGCAAGCAGACAATCGCTGCCACCGACAAGATCATGGTCGTAATCCAACGACTATCAAAGCTGTGCCGCGTATCGAGCACAATGCCACTCTCAGCGGCGCGGGTGAAAATGCCCTCAAAACCGCCCCCGATGTAGACCACAAAGAGCCCTACCGCGACCAAGGCGACGAGTTTGACAACCGCTTCAAAGGCAATGGCAGCAACCACCCCGTGGTGCTGCTCCTTGGCGTCGACATGCCGTGTGCCAAAGAGAATTGTGAACAGCGCCATCCCGGCTGCAATGCCGAAGGCGAGACCGATGTCATCAATCCCCTTCAAACTGCCTTGGCCGAATTCCGACGCGCCAGCAACGGCCTGAATAGACGATGTCACCGCCTTCAACTGCAGCGCGATGTAAGGCGCAATCCCGACCACGGCGATGCAAGTAACCAAAACGCCCAAGCGGCTCGACTTGCCGAAACGCGACGACAAAAGGTCGGCGACCGACGTGATGCGATGGATATGACCAATCCGCACCAAACGCCGCAAAAGAAAATACCAACCGACGAACACCAGCGTCGGCCCAAGGTAAATCGTTAGGAATTCCAAGCCACTACGGGCCGCGTTTCCCACCGCACCATAAAAGGTCCAACTGGTGCAATAGACCGAAATGGAGAGCGTGTAGACCAGCGAGGAATTGAGCCAGGATTTTTGCCCCTGCCGTGCGCGCCGATCCCCGACATAGGCCAAAAGGAACAGCAGGCCGACATAAGCTATAGCTGTCGCGATGACGAAATCAGCTGACAGCATTGCCCTACCCGCCTTCGCCCTTGCGCCCGCGCTTGCGGCCCACGGCGGCGTTTAAAACAGCCGTCGCAGCGATCATCAGCGCCCATACCGCGAAGAGATAAGCGACGATGTTGGGAATGCCGAAGATATGGGCTGGATGATTGAACAGATGCACAAACGGTGGCAGCACCAGCAGCGCTGAGCCTATCGTCAGCACCAACAGACCCGCAACCAATTTGCGGTGGCGCTCAACCATCTTCGCCCAACAATTGCCGAACCACGCCCACCACCTCAGCATTGGCATAGGGCTTGGTTACAAAGGCATCTGCGCCCAGATCTTCGGCAATGCGTCGATCCTGCTGCTGGCCTTTTGCAGTCAAAATGAGCACGGGCAGGTCCCGCGTACTCGCTTCGCTGCGCAGCTGTTTGAGCACATCAAAGCCACTGCGCTTCGGCAGCATAACGTCGAGCACCAAAACGCGAGGGCGATTGAATCGCACTCTTTCCAAGACGGCGTCGCCATCGGTCACTGATTCAATATTCCACCCCGCACGGCGCAGAATAAAGTCGAGCGAATCCAATATGCTTGGCTCATCTTCGGCAATCAAAACATCGATAGCCAATTTCCCCCCTTGCCCGCAGTCTCCCCTCCGCAGGCAGGACTAGTTACGCATAATCAAGGCGCGGAGCCAAGGGTAAATCCATCAGGCACCAGCGCGGTCCGCATGGCTGGCACACTCCCAGAGGGGCCCATCGCTTCCTCTTGGCGGCTGGTGCAATCGGCCCGCGTACACAATCGGCAGCTTGGCCCAACAGGCACGTCGGCCGCGCTATCGGCCAAATTCATGCCCCTGCCATAAACGGTGCGATCCACATGCAGCACGTCACATGCGAGCATCACCGAGGCCATGACCGGCACTTCATGAAACGCCGCAGACCGCCGCTGCACAGTCCGTGCCAGAAACAAATATCGCCCACCGTCCGAGAACTGCACCAACTGCCGCACCGGCACGTCGGGCGTGCGGAAAGCCCCATAGATCGCCCAAAGCGGACACGCGTGACCCGAGTATGGCAGCAGCAAGCCGGGCAAGGGGAAATGCTTGGTGAGGCGCCCTGCAGGGTCGGACCGCAAAAAGCCGAAGGGAATGCCTTCCTCACCGCGCCGTCTCAACGTCACCAGCCGATGCGCCACCTGCTCGTAGCTGGCGTTAAAATGCTGGCGCAGCGCGTCAATATCATAGGCCGCCGCTTCCGCCGCCGCCAGAAACTGAGAATAGGGAAACACAATCGCCCCAGCGAGGTAGGACCCAAGCGCCCGACGCGCGAGACGCAACGCCTCTTCTGTCGTTAGCTTGAAACTGGCCATCTCACGATCGATCACATCCGCGGCTGTCATTTCCCCAAAGAGCCGCGCCAGCTGAAACTGCCGCGTCGCAAGTGTGCTCGCCCCCTGCAGCCAGAGAATGTTGCTCGGCGGATCAAACCGATACTGCCCCGGAAAATCCGTCCCGCGCCCCGGCGCTTTTCCCCCCACCACAACGCGCACCCCGAATTTATCCTCAAGGAGCCGCGTCAGCGTCGTCATGCCAAAGCCCCCGCCCGCATCGATCTGCAAGCGCAAACCCATCGCCGCGTCTTCCAGCGACTGGAAATAGTTCTCTCGCTCGATAAGAAGATCATCGATCTCGCGCGCCGGCGAAACACTGCGCCGCGCATCGCTGGCGTTTTCAAAGTGACCGATCAGATTGCGCGCCAGATCGCTCAGACTGCGGGTTTCGCGCCCAATGGCATCAACAAACCGCCTGCGTTCCGCCTCCCCCAAGTCTGGCACATCCTCGAGAATTTCCGCCCCCGAGCGCACTGCCGTGATGCTCGACAACACTTGGTGCAGCAATTGCGCCAACAAGGGGTCCGAGCGTAGCCGGTCCGCATAACTGTCGGCATGTTCTAAAGCCTGCACATAAGCCCTATGCACCCGCGCCAGTGCCATGGCGCTCGCCGGATATTGCGCCACGAGATTGCGCTGCTCATCCGGCTGGAACGGCAGTGAATCAAGCAGCGGGTCCGCGTAAATTTCTTCGAGGTCTGAGAGCAGTTTGCTTTCTGCCTCGCCGGTCAGATCATCAATATTGATGTTGAGCTCATGCGCAATGCGCTGCAGGAGCGCCCCCGCAACGTCGCGCTTATTGTTCTCGATCAAGTTCAGATAGCTGGGTGAGATACCAATTCTACGCGCCAGATCCGCCTGAGAAATCTTCAAAGATTTCCGCGCATTACTGACCCTAAACCCAATCGGCGCACGCATTTTCCGCCCCCACCACAACAGCGATCAGTAAATGAATTGACAAATACCAGACACCATTAGATCAAGTCTTTACAAAATATTCGAGCTTTTACAATGACCTATTGTCGAGATTTTCTAATCGCGTGAATACTGCGGTGTGCGGTGAGCCATTGGCAAAGTATCAATTGCCCCGCGCGCAAAGGAGGAGATCAATGACACTACTCACGCGTGGATTGAACCGACGCAGGGTTTTGCAGACTGGCATGGCGGGCATCATCGGTACCGGTGTTGCTCCTATGGTGTTCACCCAGGGGGCTTGGGCTCAAGAGTTCTGCAACAACCCGACTGGTGACACTGTTACCATCGGCCTCAACCTGCCCCTGACCGGCGCTTACGCCGAAGAAGGTGCTGACGAACAGAAAGCTTATGAGCTGGCAATTGCGCACCTGAACGGTGAAGGCGATGGCGGTCTGCTCAATGTGCTCACCCCCACTGCCCTCAAGGGCAACGGCATCCTCGGCAAGAAGGTCGGCTATGTGTCGTCCGACAGCCAGACCAAATCCGACGTGGCGCGTGCTGGTGCCACCCGCATGATCGAACGCGACGGCGCTATCATGATCACCGGCGGTTCGTCCTCAGGTGAAGCGATTGCGGTGCAGAGCCTGTGTCAGGAACTCGGCATCATCTTCATGGCCGGGCTAACGCACTCCAACGACACCACCGGCAAGGACAAGCGTCGTTATGGCTTCCGCCATTTCTTCAACGCTTACCAGTCCGGTATCGCTCTCGGTCCAGTTCTCGGCGAGCAGTATGGCAAGGCCCGTCGCGCCTACCACCTCACCGCCGACTACACTTGGGGCTGGACCCAGGAAGAATCGATCAAGGCTGCTACCGAAGCACTCGGTTGGGAAACCGTTGCCACCGTTCGCACCCCGCTCGGCTCGTCCGACTACTCTCAGTACCTCACCCCAATTCTGAACTCGGGCGCGGACGTACTGATCCTCAACCACTACGGCCTCGACATGGTGAACTCGCTGCCACAGGCAGTTCAGTTCGGTTTGCGTGACCGTCAGGCTAACGGTCACCAGTTCGAAATCGTCACTCCGCTCATCTCCGAGTTGATGGCGAAGGGCGCTGGCGAAGCTGTTCGTGGCGTCTTCGGCACCTCGAACTGGCACTGGAACCTGCAAGACCCAGGCTCTATCGCCTTCACCAAGTCGTTCGGCGCTGCTTACGGCTCGCCGCCGTCACAGGCCGCGCATACGGCCTATGTGCAGATGCTGCTTTACGCAGATGCCGTTGAACGCGCTGGCACCTTCTATCCGCCAGAAGTCATCAAGGCCCTTGAAGGCCATGAGTTCGACGGCATGGGTAACGGCAAGACGCTCTACCGCGCTGAAGACCACCAGTGCATGAAGTCCGTTCTTGTGGTGCAGGGTAACGCCGCTCCGACCAGCGAATTCGACGTTCTCAACGTCGTTCAGGAAGTCGATCGCGAGACCGCAACCTACGACGCGTCGATCTTTGGCGGCGAGCTCGGCCCGGCAGAACCCGCGCCTATGTGCGCGTAAGAGGCCTCTGGCCTCTTCTGACACACCGGTCAGCACTGTGATCAGCCCTCTCCCTTCGCGGGGAGAGGGCAAGCTCTCAATGACCACACGGCGCATCGGTCAAAGCGTAGGACGCTCCTCATGTTCGAAGTTATCTTTCTGCAATTTCTCAATGGGCTTGATAAGGGCGCGGCATACGCGCTGATCGCCCTTGGGCTCACCCTGGTGTTCGGCACCCTCGGCGTGGTCAATTTCGCCCACGGCGCCCTGTTCATGCTCGGCGCATTCATCGCCGTCACCGTGCGCATGTTCCTCACCCTGGAAACAGTCACGCTTGATCCAGAAAAACTCTCCCCCTGGGGTGCGCCGCTGGAAATCCGTGAGCCGCTGGTACAGGCCTGGCTTGGCGATTTCGGTGCCGTGCTGGTGAACTATTCCGTGCCGGTTTCCATCATCGTTGCCATCCCGATCATGCTGGTCATTGGCATCGCGCTGGAACGCGGCATCATCAAGCATTTTTACAAGCGTCCTCATGCCGAACAGATCCTTGTCACCTTCGGCCTCGCCATTGTGGCGCAGGAAGTGATCAAGTCGATCTTCGGCCCCAACCCAATGCCACAGCCCATGCCCATTGAGCTGCGTGGTGCCGCCGATATCGGCGCTTGGCTTGGCATGCAGGCCAATATCATCACCTACCCCATCTGGCGTTTGGTCTACTTCCTCTTCGCCGCAGTAATCATCGGTGGCGTGTTCGCCTTCCTCCAGTTCACCACCTTCGGCATGGTCGTTCGTGCTGGCATGGCTGATCGCGAAACCGTGGGCCTTCTGGGCATCAACATCGACCGTCGCTTCACCATCATGTTCGGCCTCGCCGCCGTCGTCGCAGGCCTGGCAGGCGTCATGTATACGCCGCTGCTGCCGCCCAACTATCACATCGGCATGGACTTCCTCGTCCTCTCCTTTGTGGTCGTAGTGGTGGGTGGCATGGGGTCTCTGCCTGGCGCGGTTGCCGCTGGCTTTATGCTCGGCATCCTCCAGTCCTTCGCGTCCATGAACCAGGTGAAGGCCGTCATCCCTGGCATCGACCAGATCATCATCTATCTGATTGCCGTTGTTATTCTACTCGTGCGTCCACGTGGTCTGATGGGCCGCCGCGGCGTCATGGAGAGCTAAGATGAACCTATCCATGTCCCGTCAGGACCTCACCCTCTTCCTCGGCTTTACCGCCGTCGTCCTACTCATGCCGATCTGGCTGGCGCCCTTTGGCGCTTCCTATCCGGATTTGATGCAGCGCTTCATGATCTTCGGCATCATGGCCGTTGGCTTCAACATTCTCTTCGGCCTTACCGGCTACCTCAGCTTTGGCCACGCCGCCTTCTTTGGTGTGGGCTCCTACACCGCCGTCTGGTCTTTCAAATTGCTCACCCTCGACGTGATCCCGGCGATTATCTTTGCCATCATCGTCTCGGGTCTGTTTGCTCTGGTCATCGGCTTCCTCTGCCTCCGTCGTTCGGGGATCTATTTCTCGATCCTGACCCTCGCTTTTGCGCAGATGAGCTACAACCTCGCCTATTCGGTTCTGACCCCGATCACCAATGGTGAAACCGGGCTGCAGCTCACCCTTGGCGACACCCGTGTCGTCGACGCATTGGTTGGCCATACCTATGTCGGCCAGCCGGTCCCGACATTCCTGGGCTCCCAAATGGGCGGCCTCGGCGGCTTCTACTTCTGCGCCGTCTTCCTGATCGTCGCCTTCTTCATCGCCCAGCGCATTGCTGGCTCGCCATTTGGCATGATGCTGAAATCGATCAAGTCCAACCAGACGCGTATGCAGTTCACCGGCTTCAACACCCGCCCCTATGCGCTATCGGCTTTCGTCATCTCGGGCATGTATGCCGGTCTCGCCGGTGCACTGCTTGCCGTAACCGACCCACTGGCAGGCGCTGAACGCATGCAGTGGACCGCATCGGGCGAAATCGTGCTCATGACCATCCTTGGTGGTGTTGGCACGCTCGTTGGCCCAGTCATCGGCGCTTGGGTGATCAAGTATTTTGAAAACATCTTGTCGGCACTCAACGACAACGTTCTCAAAGCCTTCTGGAGCTTCTTGCCCGATGGTGTGGCCGATGTGGTTGTCACCATCACCAGCAAGTTCGTTGGCGACGGTTGGCACCTCACCTTGGGCCTTGTCTTCGTGATCATCGTGATCTTCCTGCCCGGTGGCATCATGGAAGGCGCTCGCCGCGTCAACAATGCCATCACGAAACGCCGTGGCGGTCAGCGCCGCGCCGCACCACAAGCTGCTGAATAGGAGAACGTATAATGAGCACTCCAAATATCGTTCTCCACGTTGCCGACGTCCATAAGCGCTTCGGTGGCCTGCACGCTCTGGCCGACATCGACCTTGTGGTTGAGGAAGGCAAAACCCACGCGATTATCGGCCCCAATGGGGCCGGTAAATCCACCCTGCTCAATGTCATCATCGGCAAGCTCGCGCCAACATCCGGCCAAGTGGTCTTCGATGGTGCCAATCTCACCGGCAGAAAGCCCTATGAGATCAATCAGCTCGGCATCGCCCGCGTGTTTCAGACGCCCGAAATCTTCGCCGATTTGAGCGTTCTGCATAACGTCATGATCCCGGCCTTCGCCAAGCGCGATGGCCAGTTCACCCTCAACATGCTGCGTTCACTCGATAGCGAAACCATCATTCGCCAAGAGGCCGAGCACATGCTGGAGGATGTGGGCATGCTCAATCGCCAGCACATGCAGGCGGGCAGTCTCAGCCGTGGCGACAAGCGTCGTATGGAATTGGCCATGTGCCTTATCCAGCACCCACGCCTGCTGCTGCTCGATGAGCCGACCGCTGGCATGAGCCGCCACGATACCAACACCACCATCGAGCTCCTCAAGAAGATCAAAAGCCGTGGCATGACCAAGGTGATCATCGAGCACGACATGCATGTGGTGTTCTCGCTAGCCGACAAGATCTCCGTGCTCGCGCAGGGGCGTATCATCGCCGATGGCACCCCTGACGAAGTGCGCGGCAATCCCAAGGTGCAAGAAGCCTATCTCGGAGGAACCCACTGATGAGCGCGGTTGCAATGCAAATGGACACAACAACCTCACACGCCGCGGCCATGGAAACGTCCCGCCCGTTTTTCTCCGTGCGTGATATCCACGCCTATTACGGTGAAAGCTACATCGTGCAGGGCGTTAGCCTCGACATCCGCAAGGGCGAAATCCTCGCCCTGCTCGGACGCAACGGCGCTGGCAAATCTTCAACACTGCGCACCATCGCCCGCACCGCCAATCCGCACATGCGCCAAGGGGAAATCTGGCTCGACGGTGAACCCGTCCATGCCATGAAGAACTTTGAGGCGGCGCGCGCGGGCATTCAGCTGGTGCAGGAAGATCGCCGCATCATCCAGGGCCTCACCGTCGAGGAAAACATCAAGCTGGCTAAGGTCGCGCCAGGCAACGGCTGGAGCCTTGAACAGATCTACGAGAGTTTTCCGCGCCTTGCTGAGCGTCGCATGCAGGAAGGCGTCACGCTTTCCGGTGGCGAGCAGCAAATGCTGGCCATAGCCCGCGCCCTCGCCCGCAATCTCAAGCTGCTGCTCCTTGATGAGCCCTACGAAGGCTTGGCCCCAGTGATCGTCCACGAAATTGAGCGCATTCTGCATTCGATCAAGCCCTTGGGCATCACCACCATTATCGTCGAACAAAACGCCGTTGCTGCGCTCAAGCTGGCCGACCGCGCCGTCATTCTCGACACGGGTGAAGTGGCCTTCGCCGGCACCGCCAAGGAAGTCCTCGATAACACCGAACTCCGCCACGAATATCTGGCGATCTGATCTTTCTCTCTCGGCCTTAGCGTCCAGAGAGAAGCGAGCTACCCTGGGTCTTTCGGGTTCAAAGGCATAATGCCGATATCACCCTCTCCCAACCCGTGGTCCCAGGGTAATTCCACTTCCGGTTCCGAAGCCGCAATCGTAATCCCCTCACCCTCCAGCGCGTCACGAACCTCCCGTGCCAGATCAACGGCTCCGGGGGTGTCTCCGTGTAGGCAAATGGAACGCGCCTTGGACTTCAGAACGCTGCCATCGATGGCGACAATCTCGCCCGCTTGCGCCAACCGTAAACAGCGGGCGATGACGTCATCGACATCATGAATAACCGCACCGTCTTGGCTGCGCGGCACCAACAGTCCCTCGGCCGTATAAGCCCGATCGGCATAGGCTTCCCGAATGAGCGGCAGTCCCACGGCCATGGCCGCCCGCACCTGCTCGCTATTGTCGAGCGCCAGCACCGCCATTTTCTTATCCATGGCCTGAATGCTGGCGAACACGCCGATCGCAAAGGTCAGCTCTTCCGCCGTTTGGTTCGCCAAAGCGCCGTGTAGTTTGACATAGGACAGTGGATAGTCGACCTCATCGGCAATATGCCGAACCAGAAACATCTGCTCGCGAATTTGCGAGAGCAATTGATCCAGCGGCATAACCAAGCGAAAGCGACCGAACCGCACCGGATCGGCGTAACCGGGATGAGCGCCCGCACGCACGCCGCGAAGCTTACAAATCTTGAGCACACGCCGGATGGTGCCCGCATCTCCCGCATGACCACCACAGGCAATGGACGCGCTCGACACAATTTCGAGCAGGTCATCGTCTGTGCCCATGCCCTCACCGAGGTCGGCATTGAGGTCAATACTGGTCATTTTTGTCGGCTCCGCCACAAGGCCTGCGCATGCTCAACTGTTACGGACGTGAACGCAAGCTCGGTACCGGGTCGCATTTGTGCCAAACGATCAAGATCGGCGCGAATGACTGTCGCGATACGAGGGTAGCCTCCAGTCGGCTGATGATCTCGCATCAACACAATCGGCGTGCCATCGCCAAGGATCTGCACATCACCGGGCAGAACCGGCTCAGACACCAGCGACAGTGAACTCTTCCCCTCAAAAACATTGCCCGTGTCTTTGAGACGAAACCCCATCCTATCCATCGCCGCGGTGACGAAAAACGATGAATTTACAAAGCGCTGCCGCACGTCCTTCGTAAATTGCTCAGCGTGAACGCCCCAAATGAACCGAACCGGCGACAGATCTTGGTCGACTGCATCGACCGTCTGCCGCTCCAGCCCGGCGCCAACAATGGTCACCTCATCCTCTTGTCTCAAAGCCCGCCCGTCGAGCCCACCGATACGCGCCCGCATGCTGGTCGCGCGACTGCCCATAAGCTTGGGCACATCAATCTCGCCAGAAAAGCGCAGATAGCCAAAATTGCCCCAAGCCCCCGCCGCGATCTCCAAAACGCTCCCGGGCTGCAAATCCGCAGCCGAAGACCACGGCACAGGCACGCCATCGACGGCCGCGCGAAAATCGCCCCCACTCCAGCCGATGCTCACTGAGCCCTCGACAATTCTCAGCGCTATGCCCCCGGTGGTGAATTCGATCCCTGCCGTCCCAGATGTGCCCGCCAAATTCCCGGCCCGTGCAAAGGCTCCGGCATCCATCGGCCCCGAAGCACTTACGCCGTGGCGCAGGCCATTGAACCGCCCAGCGTCCTGAATGGTCGTCAGCGGCCCGCAGCGCAGCAATTGTATCCGCGCGCTCATAGGGCCGAAAACACCAAGCTATCGCCCGCACTCAGCACAGTGGGCGGATTGGAAAAAACGTTGAAATTACAAAACTCTGTGCGCCCGATCACATGCCAACCCGTAGGTACTTCAGTAGCCGTAATGGCCGTCTGCCCCGCAGCAAACAAAACACTGCCCACCGGAACCCGTGCCCGTACGCTGGCGCGGCGCGGCACTGTCATTTCTTGGCTATGAAAGCCGCAATAGACAAACCCCGGCGCAAAACCAGTCGTCAGAACACGCAGAGGCTGCGCGTTATGTTGCGCTATAAATTCGTCCGGTGTCAGCCCCAATTGCGCGGCGACGTCCAAGAGGTCGGGGCCATCCTCCCCGCCAAAACGCACAGCAATATTGTGGGTCTTTGCGGCGCTCGGCGCGGCACCACTGCTCAGCCGAAGCCCGATCTCGCCAGAGAGGCGCACCAAATCAATGACATCGCTGTCATATCGGACCAGTACCGATACGAGACTGGGGGCGATTTCGAGCACACCGGTAATCGGGCTTTGTTCAAGTGCATCGGCCAAAGCCAGTGCTGCGCGGTTCGCCTGATCGTCTAGCCGATCCGCAAAGCGAACCAGCGCGGCGGCGTCGCCGAGAGGCACAATACGAGCCCGCTGCACATCTGCGGCAGAGGTGCCAATCATGGACAGCTCCATGTCGTCAAAAGAGAACGCGAGAGTGCATGTCCCGCGCCCTCCAATTTTGTCAGTCTAAGCTGAAAATTCTGTATGAGACGCTGGTTTCACTGTCAGTTTGGGTCACGCCCCTCCTGTTCAATCACCGCCTCGAACAAAAGCTTGGTTTGTTCCGTCCCAATCGTCTCAACCGCTACTTCCACAATAGCTGCGAAAAGCTCAGCGATTTCTTGGGGATCGGTGATTTCGGCATCGTCGTCTTCGGCATCGGCGTTGATCAAAGAAAACATGGAACGCGCCTCCTGTCGGTGAGCCTACCGTTCCAGTGTGGTCGATTCCGCCGCGCCGTGAAACTGCACTTTCGCCTCGCCTTGGGCAGAGAGAGTCTTGCCCAACTTAGCCAGCCGTCTTATTCTTCGCCCGCTTCCAGATTTTCGATATAGGCTTCAACTTCGTCGAACGTCGCCGAAAATGGCTTCGGCACGTCGCCAAAGATGATCTTGTAGCTTTCGTCTTCGCGGATCTGGTGGCCGCCGTGACCGCCCAAAATCTTCATCTTTTCAGCCGTCATAATGGTCAAACCATAGCGGGCAGCAATGCGCTTCATGCGGCGCATACGCGAAGCGTCAAATTCCTTGCGGCTCATCAAGACCACTCCAAAGTCAATTCCGCCCCTTTTGCCTACAGTCAGCGCATCTGTCCAGCCTTGTGCCCTAAAGGGGCGATCAAGCCCCCTGCCGTGCTGACGCATATGCGCCCCAGCTCAGCAGACAGTCACATTCGCCGCCAGCCCCGCAAGGCTCGTTTCCTTGTAGCGTTCGCTCATATCCAAGCCCGTCTGCCGCATGGTTTCAACGCAAGCATCGAGGGACACAACGTGCTCGCCGTCCCCCCGCAACGCCAGCGACGCGGCCGTAATCGCCTTCACCGCGCCAAACGCATTGCGCTCAATGCACGGAATCTGCACCAGACCTTTGACCGGGTCGCAGGTCATGCCGAGGTGGTGTTCGAGCGCGATCTCGGCCGCATTCTCAACCTGTCGGGGCGTGCCGCCCATTACGGCGCATATCGCCGCCGCCGCCATAGCAGAGGCCGAACCCACCTCACCTTGGCACCCGACCTCCGCGCCGGAAATCGAAGCATTGTGCTTGATCAGCCCGCCAACAGCGGCAGCGGTAAGAAGGAAGTCATGGATTTGGCTCCGCCCTATGCCGGGCAGGAACTGCTCGGTATACTTCAACACGGCCGGAACCACGCCCGCCGCGCCATTGGTCGGGGCCGTCACCACGCGCCCACCGGCCGCATTCTCTTCATTCACAGCCATCGCATAGAGGCAGAGCCAATCATTGGCCGCCGTTGGTGAGGGCATGTTCTCGCGCTGCGACGCCTGCAACTGCTCATGGAGCTTTTTCGCCCGCCGATGGACTTTCAATCCCCCAGGCAAGGTCCCGTCCTGCTCCATCCCGCGCAGAATACAGCCGTTCATCGCCGCCCAGATCGCGTCGAGCCCTCGGTCCAATTCCAACCGGCTCATCTGCCGCTCTTCATTCGCCCGCTTCATCTGCGCAATGGACAAGCCCGATTGCTCCGCCATAGACAGCATGGTCTGCGCATTTTCGAACGGAAACGGCACATCAACCAGCCGGGGGTCGGCGCTTGGCCCGGCAACCAGCTCATCGGCGCTCAGCACAAAGCCGCCCCCGACAGAGAAATAGCGCTGCCGATATACCACCTGCCCGCCCTGATCGCGCGCCACAAACTCCATGCCATTGGGATGCCCGGGCAAGGGCGTTTTCATATCAAAAATCAGATCGACCGCAGGCCTAAAGCGATACGCCGGATGCCCCTCGGGCCGCACTTCGCCAGTCGCCTCAACCTCGGCAATCATGGCGTCCATCTGGTCCGGGTCGACACTCGCTGGCAACTGACCACAAAGGCCCAGAATAACCGCGCGCCCGGTGCCGTGTCCGACGCCAGTAAACGCCAGAGAGCCATGCATCGTCGCCACTATCGAAGCCGGACGCGCACCGACCGCTCGCGGACGATCGAGACGCTTGAGTTCTGCAAGGAACCGTCCCGCCGCCGACATCGGTCCCATCGTATGGGAGCTTGAGGGGCCAACACCAATTTTGAAAACGTCAAAAACTGACAGAAACATGCGCAAATCTAAGCATGTTCTGCGCCGAATTCAAAACGCAGCAGAACTGCTTCTCACGCCACGATATTCGGGCCGGACGGCCAATAAAAAAGCGGCGCGATTGTGTCGCGCCGCTCCAAATCGATCATCAGTGAAAAGCGATTACGCTTCCTGAATAGCCGACAACTGCCAGGTACCACCGACTGGACGAACGAAGGTCCAGAGTTCGGTGCTTTCGCTTGGCTCGTTCTCGTCGCCTTCGACAACGCGACCGCTCGAACGCTCACGCACGAAGTCGATAGCCGAATAGCGCATCGCAACGGTTGCGTATTCGGTCTGGCCTTCGCGCCAGCTTTCGGCCATGTCGCCCTGAAGCAGGGTCACATCGGTCACTTCGTTCTTCACGCCATTGGTGGCGTTGGTCGCGAGTTCTTCCGAGAGATATCCCATGATTTCTGGGGTCGTGAGCGCGCGCAGAGCGGCATAGTTTTCGTTCGAGAACGCTGCCTGAACGCGTGTCAGCATGCTTTCGAAGATTTCGAGGTCTTCCATGCCAATGCCGAGCTCGTTCGGATTAGCCGGAGCCTTTGCCGAACCACCGCGACCGAAGTTGCCCAAAAGGCCTTCGAGACGGTTTTCGCCCTGACGTGCAGTGGTGTGCTGCTGCGCTTCTGGCTGTGGAGCCTCATACTGTGGCGCTGCATAGCCGTTTGCCGCGGCAGCCTGTGGCTGACGACGACGACCGAAAATACGCATAGCCAGCCAGATCACGCCACCGATAACGGCAATCTGCACGATCATGGCCATGATGCCACCCATGCCGCCGAGACCGCCGCCCATCAGGAGGCCGATCAGGCCACCGAGCATAAGACCGCGCATAAGCGAGCCACCGAAACCGCTCATAAAGCCGCCCGGACGCGCTGCGCTCTGGGCCGCGCCAGCGGCAGGGTTATTCGCCTGCTGGTTCGGGGTCATCGAGCGCTGAACGGGAGCCGCAGCATTTGGCGCGGTCTGCGTTACAGCAGGCTGTTGGAAGGTACGGCCACCACGGCTACCAAAACTGCCACCCTTACGGGCCTCAGCTTCGCCAACGGCTACCATGGAGAACGCCATAACCAATACGGCGAAGACACTAGCGAACCGGAAGCTCCGGGAAGCGAACATAGGTTTGATCCAGATTAAATATAGTTGAGTGGGAATATAGGGAACCACCGCGCTGATTTGAAGGATCACGCACCATAAAAATCGGCAAAAATACCTAAGTGCCTGTCGCGATGCCTAGCATCGACCGCTGAACCGCCCGAAGATCGGCGCGCGCCGATAAATCATACAAATCAACTTGCTCGCCAACCATACAAGAAGTACAACCGGATTAGCTGATACAAATCAGATAACCGGTATCTTTGGGAGGAAGCGGTGAAGGCCAGTGTTGTGGCGAATAAGGATTACACGATCTCCAAAATTGACGATCGTGTCTATGGCGCATTTTTGGAGCATCTGGGCCGCGCGATCTACGAAGGCATTTACGAGCCCGATCATCCAACCGCTGACAAAGATGGCATGCGCGGCGACGTGGCCGATCTGGTCAAAAAGCTCGACGTCCCCTTCGTTCGCTACCCCGGTGGCAATTTCGTCTCTGCCTATAACTGGGAAGACGGCATTGGCCCGCGCGAAAACCGCCCTACCCGCCTCGACCTTGCTTGGCATACTTCTGAGAGCAATGCTGTCGGCATTCACGAATTCGCCGATTGGTGCGCCACGGTAAACACCGAAATGATGCTCGCGGTGAACCTGGGTTCGCGCGGCGTCGATGAAGCCCGCAACTTCCTAGAATACGTCAACCATCCGGGCGGCTCTTATTGGAGCGACCTGCGCATCAAGAACGGCCGCAAAGAGCCGTGGAACGTAAAGCTCTGGTGCCTCGGCAATGAAATGGACGGCCCTTGGCAGGTCGGCCACAAGGATGCCGATGAATATGGCAAACTCGCTGCCAATACGGCCCGCGCCATGCGCATGTTCGACAAGAACCTTGAGCTGATCGTCTGCGGTTCGTCCAATGCTGATATGCCGAGCTATCCCGATTGGGAACGCATTGTGCTCGAACATACCTATGAGCATGTCGATCACATCAGCCTGCATATGTATTTCGCCAACCGCGATGACAACACGCCGAACTTCCTTGGCCTCGCGGAAAAGCTCGACACCTATATCGAGACCGTCGCGGCGACCATTCGTCAGGTGAAGTCCAAGAAGCGCTCGAAGAAAGATGTCACCATCTCCTTTGACGAATGGAACGTTTGGTACCACTCCA
This sequence comes from Devosia sp. MC532, assembly GCF_016461625.1. Taxonomy (NCBI): domain Bacteria; kingdom Pseudomonadati; phylum Pseudomonadota; class Alphaproteobacteria; order Hyphomicrobiales; family Devosiaceae; genus Devosia; species Devosia sp. MC532. Next base: position 256,909 of record NZ_JAEMNZ010000005.1, read on the forward strand.
ACAAGAAGGATCGCGAGATCCTCGACGGCAATGGCGGTTGGCCGCACGCGCCGGGCCTGTTGGAGGACATGTACAATTTTGAAGACGTGCTGATGGTGGGCCTCATCCTCAACACCTTCATTCGCCGTTCCGATGTCGTCAAAATCGCCTGCATCGCGCAGCTGGTGAACGTCATTGCCCCGATCATGACCGAAAAGGGCGGCCCCGCTTGGGCGCAGACCATCTATTATCCCTACTACTTCGCCTCGGTTTACGGTCGCGGCACCGCGCTTCAGCTCGTCACCACTTCGCCGACCTACGAAACCCCACACTCGGCTGAAACCAAGTTTGTCGACGTATCGGGCGTGCACAACGAAGACGAAGGCGTTCTGACCTTCTTCCTCGTCAACCGCAATCCGAGCGAAACCGTCGATACCTCGGTTAGCCTCCAGGGCTTCAATGGGGTTGAAGTCATCGACCATCAGGTCATGACACATCCGAACCTTAAGGCGATCAACACCAGCGCCAAGCAGAACGAAGTCGCCCCCCGTAAGGGCGAAGGCGCCAAGCTTGCCAATGGCAATCTCTCGGTCAGCCTGCCGCCATACTCTTATCAGATGGTGCGCGTCCGCCTCGGCTAATCACCCCATATGCGCGCCCGGGCTCTGGTTCGGGCGCGCTTCTGTCATCTCTTGCATAACCCTGCACGCCGTCTACAAAAGAGCCAGCCGTTCTCATTTCCGGTAGTGTTGTGAAACCTGTCGATCCACAAGCGCCGCCACCGAAGGGGCACAAAAAACTGTCCAGCACCGGTCGTCGGGTCACCATGACAGATATTGCGCGAGCGGCAGGCTGCTCGCAGGCCACCGTGTCCTTTGTGCTGAACAATACAGCAGGCATGAAGCTCTCCGCCGAAACGCGCCAGCGCGTATTCGAAACCGCTTCCGCACTTGGCTATGCCATTCCCGAAGCGGCTACCGCACCAATACCCGCCGAAATGCCCAACCGCATCGGTATTATTGTCGATCAGATCGCCACCAGCCCCGAAGCCGTTCAGGCCATTGATGGGCTCAGCGCCGCTATCCAAGAGCGCGGCGGCCTCGTCTATGTTGGTCAAAGCCGTGGCGACAGCGACGTCGAAGCTCGGCTCATCGACGATTTTCTCCAGCAGGGCATTTCGGCCCTCGTCTACCTGACCATCTTCACGCGCGAAGTGACGCCGACCGCCGCCCTGCGCAATGCGCCAGTGGCGGTCTACCTTCTCAATTGCTACACCGCCAATCAGGCGACGCCGTCTGCCGTTCCCAGTGAAATCGCGGGCGGTCAGCGCTCCACCCATCACTTGATCACCCAAGGCCACCGCCGTATCGCCACCATCACCGGCGAAATCTGGATGGAAGCCGCGCAGGACCGCCTAAAAGGCTACCGCCGCGCCCTTGCCACGGCCGACATCCCCTTCGAGCAAGATCTGGTTTTTGAGGGCGATTGGTCGACCAGCGCTGGCTATGAGGCCACCCGCAAAATCCTTGCCCTCCCCGACCGACCCACCGCGGTCTTCTGTCAAAATGATCGTATGGCCGTCGGCTGTTATCAGGCACTCAAAGAGGCAGGCCTCAGCATTCCGCAGGATATGTCGGTGGTCGGCTATGACGACGAAGAAATCGCGCGCCATTTACACCCGCAGCTCACAACTTCGGTGCTCCCCCATCGCGCGATGGGTCAGTGGGCTGCCGAACAAATCCTGAGTGGCACTGAAGCGCGTGCCTCCGGCATGACCAAGGTCGAATGCCCGCTCATTATCCGCGCTTCCGTTGCCCCACCACGCCCTTAGAGCTTTGGCGCACCCACCGATTGCCGCTCAACAAGCTCACACTCGATCTTGAGCTTTTGCAGCCGCTCGTCGTCGTCTACGCCCTCAAAACTCTCGAGCAATTGCCCCACCGCCCAGCGCGCCATTTCATTGTGCGGCAGCACCAGCGTCGTGAGGGGTGGCAACAGGTTTGCGGCAATGTCTTCGTCATCAAACCCAATGATGGAAATATCCTCTGGGATCGAAAGCCCCAGGATACGGGCCGCGTCATAACACCCGACCGCCATACGATCGCAGAAACAGAATATGGCCGTGGGTCGATCTGACCGCGACAGCAGCGCCATCGCCCGCTCCCGCCCCTCGCGCACGTTCCAGCCACCCTGCGTTACGAGGCTTTCCTCAATGGCAACGCCATATTTCTCCATCGCCATCCGGAACCCCTGATAACGATCGGTTGACGCCGCGATAATGTCCTCACCGGCCAAATGCGCGATCCGCCGATGCCCCGCCTTGATCAGCGCTTCCGTCGCAACATAGCCGCCAACCACGTCGCCCGGCACCACGGAGGGGAAACGCAGCTCGCCCTCGTAGCAATTGAGCAGAACCAGCGGCAGCTGCGCGAAATGCTCGGGCACCACGACCTCGCGCGTAATCAGCGTCGTATACACCGCGCCAATCGCATTCTGCGCCACCAGCATGTCGATGGCCGTCTTCTCCAGCAGCGGATCGCCCCCGGTAAAAAACACGGCCACAGCGACGTCCTGTAACGCCCCTTCTTCCATCGCGCCTTCGAGAAACGGTCCAAGCATTGGCGTCGTCGTCACTTCATCGACAAACAGCCCAATCACCTTGGCGCGTCCCGCGGGCACCGGATGCTGCGGCCCCCGACGATATCCCAGTTCATCGGCGGCATCTTGCACACGCCGCCGCGTTGCTGCGGACACGCGCGCATTGCCAACCCCATTGAGCACGAGCGACACTGTCGCCTGCGAAACGCCTGCCTTTTCAGCCACATCCTGCATGGTCGCGCGCTTATCCATACTCATTCAATCCTTTGGCGAGCGCCCTGCTCCCATGCGCGCTGAAACTGTTTTCCTATCCAGCACACTTCGCTCTTGTATGTAAGTTGGATTCGATCCTATGCTGATAAAAATATAACTAATATTGCCTACGGAGGGATTATGAACTTGGGCCGCGCTGTTGACGCCGACCACCACAACGCGACGCGACAGACTGTGTCGCTCGATGGTGTCTGGCAGTTCCGCTTTGAAGATGGGGATTGGCGCGAGGCGCACGTCCCCCAGCCTTGGCAGGCTGAGTTCGATGATCTCTTCGATAGTTTCGGCCACGCCGTTTATAAGCGCAGCTTCACTGTCCCAGCCAATTTCGCTGGCAAGGACCTCGCTCTGCGCTTTGCCGCTGTTGCCTATGCCTGCGAAGTTCTCCTCAACGGCACCAAGATCGGCGATCATGAAGGGGCCTATCTCCCCTTTGAATGCGCCATTGATCCGGCCCTCCTCCGCGCGGAAAACGAAGTTGAAGTGCGCGTCACCACGCCTTCTGCCGATCAGCATGCCTTCCCCGAATACCCCTTCAGCGAAGTGCCGCACGGCAAGATGAGCTGGTATGGGCGCATGGGCGGCCTTTGGCAGTCTGTGTCGCTGGAAGCGCGCAACAAGAAGCGCCTGACCAGCCTCACCATCACCGCCAATATGCACGGCACCCTCGTCGCCAACCTTGGCTTCACCCCTGCCGCGTCTGGCCTTGAGGCCAAGATTGTCGTGCGCGATGATGCAGGCAAAGCCGTCGCCGAAAGCGCCGCCGCAGCCTCCGAGGCGGTTGATGTCGCCCTGGCTGTGGCTAATGCCAAGCTCTGGGATGTCTTCCAGCCCAATCTCTATACGCTCACCGTCACCTTGGGGAACGGCGAGGACGAAGTCACCGAGACTTTCGGCTTCCGCACCGTCACCACAGAAAACGGCTCTATCCTCCTGAACGGCAAGCCCGTTTACATGCGCGGCGCGCTCGATCAGGACTATTACCCTGAAGGCATCTACACCGCCCCTTCGTTGGAATTCCTCGAAGACCAAGCGCAAAAAGCCATTGAGCTTGGCCTCAATACCCTCCGCTGCCACATCAAAATCCCAGATCCGCGCTATTATGATGTCGCCGACCGCTTCGGCCTCCTCGTCTGGACCGAAGTCCCCAACGTTGCGATCTTCACCACGGATTCCGCGCGCCGCATGCGCGAAACCATGGAAGGCATTCTCCAGCGCGACCGCAATCACCCCTCCATTATCGCTTGGACCCTCATCAACGAGGATTGGGGCACGCGTCTGGTCGAAAACGCCGAACACCGTCAGTGGCTCAAAGACAGCTATGATTGGCTCAAGGCCGAAGACCCAACCCGTCTCGTCGTCGACAATTCGGCCTGCTTCCCGAACTGGCACGTCAAAACCGACCTCAACGATTTCCACTACTACCGCTCCGTTCCAGAGCGCCGTCAGGAATGGGATGATCTCACCGCCCAGTTCGCAGCCGGTGCCGATTGGACCTATTCGCCACTCGGCGACGCCGAACGCCGTGGCGACGAACCGCTGATCGTTTCCGAGTTTGGTGTTTGGGGCCTCCCCAATCCAAAACTCCTGCGCGGCGAAAACGGCAAGGAACCAACATGGTTTGAAACCGGCTCGCTCTGGGGCGATGGTGTTGGCCTGCCACACGGCATTGAGCAGCGCTTTGCCGCCCTCGACCTTTACCGCACCTTTGGTGATTTCGATCAGTTCATCGACAAGGTGCAGTGGTACCAGTTCATGAACTTGCGCTACGAAATCGAAGAAATGCGCCGCTATTCTTCGATCCAGGGCTATGTCATCACCGAGCTGACCGACGTTCACTGGGAAGCCAACGGCCTCTTGGATATCGAGCGCAACCCGCGCGTCTTCCATGATGTGTTCGGAACCATCAACGCCGACATCGTCATCGTTCCGCGCCCAGAACGCTACTCAGCCTATTCCGGCCAGCAGCTCGCACTTGAACTGCGTGTCGCCACAGGCGGTCTCTCGATCCCTACGGGCGCAGTCCTCCACTGGAGCGGCGACATCTCTGGCTCGATCGCCGTCCCTGCCACCGGCCCGGTCTCTGTTGCCGACCTTGGCAACACCGTGCTGACCATGCCGAAGGTTTCGACCAATAAGGAGCTGACCCTCTCCTTCTCGCTGGAAGCTGGCGGCTCAGTTCTGGCCACCAACACCTGCACCATCGCGCTCTATGCCGAGCGCAAAACCGCCGATCGCCCAACCATCGCAGTCAATGACGCGGCTCTGGGTGATTATGCCCGCGGCCTAGGCTATGAGGTTGTCGACAAGAAAAAGGCCGATATCGTGCTCGTCCACGCCGTCAATGGCGAAGACGTCGACGCCATGAAGGCCGGCGCGAAATACCTGATCCTGGCCGACGGCTCGGTCAAGACCAACCACAATCTGCGCACCGACATGCCCGATGGCGAGCTGCCCCACCGCTCCATCGTCGCCGATGGCAAGCAGTTCAAGCCCGCCTATGACCACCATCTGCCCAACATCAATCTGGTTGAGCGTGACGGCACCATCTGGCGCGGCGATTGGATCGCTGGCTTCTCTTGGCTCCGCCGCGATGGTGTCTTCGCCGACATTCCGGGCGGCCCGATCTTTGATCTCAGCTTCTCCGGCGTGGTCCCGCTCAGCCTTCTGACCGGCTTCAAGCCTTGGGAATTCGGCAACAATGTCCAGTCTGGCATCGTCTGCGGATGGGTTCACAAGCCCGCCGTCATCATCGGCAAAAAGCAGATTGGCCGGGGTGGCGTCGTCGCCACGACCTTCCGTCTGACCCGTGAAGCGCCCGGGGCAGACCCAGTTGCAGCAGCCCTTCTCGACCGTCTGATCTCGGCAACCGCCGGGCTCACACAAGACCTCTAAGGCAAACCGCTTGGGTAGTGAGAAAATCGCGCTCAAATCACGACTTAGGGATTGACGCGACAGACGTTTCGAGACTGAATAGTATGATAAATAGAGCGGCGAATGAGGAGATTTGCCGCTCTACAAAAATAGGCCGGAACGCAGTTCTGGCGCGGGAGGAAATATGGCCGATATCGTTCTCAAGGACGTCAGCAAGTCCTATGGTGTGGTGAGCGTTCTTGACCACGTGTCGATGCACATCCACTCAGGCGAGTTCATCGTCTTTCTCGGCCCGTCCGGCTGCGGAAAGTCGACCCTACTGCGCATGATCGCCGGACTTGAAGAGGTCAACGGCGGCGAGATCTATATCGGCAATGAACGCGTCGATCAGAAGCCGCCAAACCAGCGCGGCGTTGCCATGGTTTTCCAGAACTACGCGCTCTATCCGCACATGACCGTGCGGGACAACATGTCCTTCGGTCTGCAAAACATCGGCACCCCAAAGGCAGAAATCGACCGCCTCGTTGATGATGCCGCTCGCATGCTGGAAATCACCCAGCTCTTGGATCGCAAGCCCGCGCAGCTCTCTGGCGGTCAACGCCAGCGCGTCGCCATTGGCCGGGCCATTGTCCGCAATCCAAAGGCCTTCCTGCTCGACGAACCCCTGTCCAACCTCGATGCCGGCCTGCGCGTGCGCACCCGTCTCGAGCTGGCCCAGCTGCACAACCGCATCAAGGCCACGATGATTTTCGTGACCCACGACCAGACCGAAGCCATGACCTTGGCCTCGCGCATCGTCGTCATGAACAACAAGAAGATCGAGCAAATCGGCACGCCGATGGAGATCTACACGCGTCCCGCAACCCGCTTTGTCGCCAGCTTCGTTGGCTCTCCAGGCATGAACTTCCTGCCGGTCACCAGCGCCATCGAAACCAATGGTATGGCGCTGGTCAAAATCGGCTCGGGCGACACCATCACCACCGCCATTCCAAGCGCGGGCCTTGCTGCATCGGGGCTAACGCTGGGCATCCGCGCCGAGGCCGTTCGCGTCAGCCATAATGGCGAAGGCGTCACAGGCTCGGTCGATGTCGTCGAGCGCTTGGGGGAACGCACACTGGTCTACACCCGCCTAAGCGATGGCACCATTGTTGTTGCCGAAGACGCAGGTCTCAGCAGCGTGAACGCGGGTGACACTGTTCAGCTCAACTTCAATGGCGCCACCGCCATCCTGTTCGACGAAACAGGCAAAGCTTACCACCCCGCCGCTTAAGGCGGCCAAGAACAGATAGGGGCAAAGCGCCCCTATGAGGAGAATTCAGGATCGCGAGGAGCGTTCTGAAGTTAGGCACGGATCGTTTCGCCAGCGGTTCGGATGCCTGAGGAAAGGCGACGGGGCTTTGCCCCAAGGGAGGAATAACCGTGAAGAAATTCATCAAGATTGCCCTGCTCTCGACCACAGCAGCCATGCTGTCGTTCGGCGCATACGCTAAAGAAACCGTTGTTTGGTGGGACTTCCTCAGCGGCGGCGACGGCGTTCGCATGAAGGCGCTGATCGAAAAGTTCAACGCTGAGCACGCCGACACCATCGAAATCCAGCCAACCACTCTCGAGTGGGGCGTCCCATTCTATTCCAAGGCGCAGACCTCTGCCGCGATTGGCGAAGGCCCAGATGTGATGACCTACCACATCTCGCGCATTCCACTTGGGCTTTCGACCAACACCTTGGCTGAAATCACCCCAGAAGATCTCGCTGGTGTTGGCCTCTCGGCCGAAGACTACGCACCGTCCAACTGGGAAGCCGGTCAGGCTGATGGCAAGCAATACGCTGTCCCATTCGATATCCACTCCATCGTTCTCTACTACAATAAGGACAAGCTGGCTGAAGCTGGCCTCCTCGGCGACGATGGCCTGCCAACCGGCCTCGATGGCGCTGAAAACTTCACCGCAGCGCTCCAGAAACTTAAGGATGCAGGCTCCCAGTATGGCGTCGCCATCCACTCGGCAGCAAACGACAGCCAGTGGCGTATCTTCCTCGGTCTGCTGGCGCAGCAGGGCGGCGAATTCCTCGACGCTAACGGCGAATTCCTCTCGGGCGACAACCTCGACAAGGCCGTCAAGATCACCGATCTCGTTCGCGGCTGGGTCACCAGCGGCGTTGCACCAGAGCAGACCGAATATGCTGCCTCTGTAGCGCTCTTCACCTCGGGCGAAGCGGCCATGCACATCAACGGCGTTTGGGAAGTCCCAACCATGACCGACCTGCACGCCAAGGGCGAGCTGTTCGAATGGGGCGCTGTTCAGATGCCAACCTTCTACGACAAGCCAGGCACTTGGGCTGACTCCCACTCCTTCGTTATCCCGAATAACGTTGGCAAGGAAATGACCGCCGAAAAGCGCAAGGCCGTCATGGAAGTCATCGCTTGGATGAACAAGAACTCCATCTCTTGGGCAGACGCTGGCCACATCCCAGCCTACACCCCAGTTCGCGAAAGCGAAGAGTTCAAGAACATGCAGCCAAACGCGACCTACTCCTCGCTCGCTGACACTGCAGTCTTCGATCCGAAGTCGGTTCTGGCTGGCGTTGCCTCCCCAGTATACGACGCTGTCGGTAACTACATGGTCCCAGCCATCAATGGCGAAATGGACAGCCAGCAAGCCGTCGAAGAAATGCGCGACGACCTGAACGATCAGCGCGACTAATCCCAAACCTCTCTCCGGCCGGGGCAACCCGGCCGGTCCTATTGTCTAAGAAGAGCGCCTCGACGCGCTCCATCAGGGAGCCTTGGGATGATTAGAAGTAGACGTTCCGAGATAACTGCAGCGTTTCTATTCGTCGCGCCATTTGTTGCCGCCTATCTGGTCCTGTTCATCTGGCCCACCATTCAAATGGTGCTGCTCAGCTTTACCGACGCGCCGTTGATCGGCGAAGGAAAGTGGATCGGGCTCGACAACTACGTCAAAATGTTTGGCGATCGGCGCTTCAACACAGCCGTGGTCAATACCGGATATTTCGTCCTTCTCACCGTCATTCCCAATACGCTCATCGGGCTTTTGATCGCCATCGGCGTCAACCGACTAAAAGGTTGGCAGCAATCGCTGGTCCTCGCCCTCTTCTTCCTGCCCTATATCCTGCCCGTATCCGTGGTCTATCTCATGTGGAACTGGCTCTTCGACAGCCAATTCGGCATCATGCAGGGCCCATTTAGCCTGATTTTCGGCAAGCCCATGAACGTCTTCCGCACCACATGGATGTTCATGCCAGCCGTGGCCCTCGTCACCATCTGGTGGACCTGTGGCTTTAACATTCTGCTCTTCTTGGCCGGCCTGCGCTCCATCTCGCCCGAGATTTACGAAGCTGCGTCCCTCGACAATGCCGGTCGCTTGAAGCAGTTCTTCCGCATCACATGGCCCCTGATTTGGCCGATCACCGCGCTGGTGCTGACCATTCAGCTCATTCTCCAGCTCAAGATTTTTGATCAGGTCTATCTCTTCGTCCAAGGCGGTCGCGCCGACCCCTCCATGGTTCTGGTGCAATACATTTATCAGCAGGCCTTCCAGAAGAGCGAAGGCGGCTACGCGGCCACCATTTCGGTCGCCCTCTTCGTCATCATCATCACTGTTTCGGTCCTGCAATACGTCGCGCTGCGCGCAAGGGGTGAAAAATGACCGCCGCCACTGCTCCAATGGCCGACACCACGGTCTCCGCCCGCAAGCTCAAGACCATCAAGGCCATCGACAAAGTTGGCCTGATCATCTCGATCGTCACCATCATCTGCGCGCTCATCTGGGCCTTCCCACTCTACTGGGCGGTCGTCACCAGCGTGAAGCCAGAAAATCAGGTGGTCGAACCCGGCCTCGCGCTCTGGCCCCGCACTTTTACGCTCGAAGCCTATTCCGCCGTGATCTTCAACACCAAGATCGGCCTGTGGTATTTCAACTCCATCGCCGTTGCGCTGATCACGACCGTAATCGTCGTGGTCATGTCCGCCTGCTGCGGCTACGCCATCAGCCAGCTGAATTTCCCCGGCCGCAAGGTTCTCTGGTTCGTCATCATCGCCAGCTTCATGGTCCCCATTCAGGCGCTGATCGTGAACCACTACATCCTCGCCGCCCAGTGGAAGCTCATCAACACCTGGGCCGGCATCATCATGCCTTCCCTGATCGCACCTATGGCGACGATGATCTACAAGCAGTTCTTCGATGGCGTTCCTAAGGAATTCCGCGAAGCCGCGATCATGGACAACACCAATGAATTCCGAATGTTGTTCCGTATCTACCTGCCGATGAACTGGGGCGTTACCACCGCTCTCGCCATCATCACCTTCATCGGCGCGTGGAACTCCTTCCTCTGGCCCTTCCTCGCGACAACCCGCGAAGAAGCGATGACCGTCGCCGTTGGTATCACGCAGGTGAACGACGCCTTCGGCATCGCCTATGCCCGCGAACTCGCCGCCGCTGTTCTCACCGGCCTACCCGTCGCGCTCGTCTACCTCATCTTCCAGCGCCGCGTTACTCAGGCAATCATGCTCTCGGCTGGCGTGAAGGGCTAACACACCCAAAAAACTCCGCTTCCAAAACCCCGCTCCGGCGGGGTTTTTCTTTGCCAATTCATCACGCCAAAACAAAAGACCGGCAACAGTTTCGTTGCCGGTCTTGATGTGTGAGATGAAGAGTTTTCTTAGGCGTTGCGCATCCAGACCAACATTTCGCCCGGCGCGCGATTGTCCCATAGATGATAGGGCACGAGCCTTGCATTGACCGCCTCGGTCGCAGCTTCCGCTTCCGCATAAAGCGCATTCCCCCAAGCGCCAGCACTCTCCTTGAGCACCGGCAGATCGATGGCAATGGCCCCGCGCAGATCGGGAATAACCGCAGTCTGCGCCTTGCCCAAGCCATTCCCCAACAGAACGGAATTGAGCCCCACGCCATTGTCAGCGCCTTCCATGCAATAGACCAGCGGCCCACGCATAATCGCCACCCTGCCCGCATTTTGGCGCACATAGGGATGCGCCCGGACCGCACGCGGCTCAAGCGGCAACGTCAGCTGGATCACATCGCCCTTCGCCCACTCGCGCTCAATGCGCACATAGCCATCGGCCCCCAAGTCAAACAGCACAATAGGCTGCCCGTTGACGTTGAGCTTTGCGGCCCGCGCCCACTGAGGGATACGCAGCGACACGGCGAAAGTTGCGCTCTGCTCTGGCGCAATCTCAATGGCTATGTCGCCCGACCACGGATAGTCCGTCTTCTGCGTCAGCGTGAACTTTGCGCCATTGGCCAGCTCCACCCGCGCTTCGCTCTGCGCATAAAGGTGAACGGCGATTTCATCATCCGCCACCTGATAGATGTACGAGCCCAGCGACGTCACTAGCCGCGCAATGTTCGGCGGACAGCACGGGCACGGATGCCAAATCCAGCGATGGTGCTTGCCGGTCGACTCGAGCGGGTTGTCATAAAAGAACGTCTTGCCATCCATGGCGAGGCCAGTGATCGCCCCGTTATAGAGCGCCTGTTCCATCGTATCCGCATAGAGCCGCTTCGGCCCACGCCCCAACATGCGCGACGCCCAGAACACCAGCCCAACCGACGCGCAGGTCTCCGCATAGGCCGTGTCATTGGGCAGATCGTAGTAGTCGGTAAAACCTTCATTGGAATGCGCCGGGCCGATACCGCCGGTCACATACATCTGCTTTTGCGTCAGGTCCGCCCACAGCGTTTCCAGCGTCGCTGTCAGGCTGTCGTCATTATACTCGGTCGCAAGGTCCGCCATGGCCGAATAGAGATACATCGCCCGAACGGCGTGCCCCACCACCTTGCTCTGCTCACGCACGGGAACATGCGACTGCGAATACTCCAGAATATTCTTCTGCCACCCCTTCGGGTCGCGCCCAAACGCCTTCGCTTCTTCCATAAAGAAGTTCGGCGCTTGCCCGCGCTCATCCACGAAGAATTTGGCCAGATCCATATAGGCTTGCGTGCCGGTTTCACGCGCCAGCCGCACCAGCGCCAGCTCGATCTCCTCATGCCCGCAATAGCCGCACATCTGCCCCGGGCCATAGCCAAACTTGGCGACGCAGTAATCCGCCATGCGGCTCATGACATCCATGAACTTGCGCTTGCCGGTCGCCTGATAGTAGGCCACCGCCGCCTCAATCATGTGCCCGGCACAGTAAAGCTCATGGAAATCGCGCAGATTGCTCCACTTCCACTCCGGCTTAATCCGCTGGAAGAAGGAGTTGAGATACCCGTCCGCGTCCTGGAGCTTGGCGTACATGTCGATGATCTCATCCGCCCGCCGCTCCAGCTCTGCATTGGGCTTGCGATAGAGCGAATAGGCAATGGTCTCAATCGACTTGGCCATGTCGCTATCCCAGAACATCTGGGTGGTCCCGCCCCAATTCATAATGGGAAGAACCACGCCCGGGCTCGGCACATCCGGGTTAATCTGCTCGAGCATCCGAGCCGAGACACAGCGATCCAAAAGCGTCTTGGCGGTCTCGTCGCATACAGCGTCCTGCCAATCCCCCCAATACCCACCAATCGAGACGGATGGCACAGGCAATGGCCTGAACTGACGGTTCTCAGAAATAGTCATTCTCGTTCCCATAGATAGTCAGCGCGCAAGCCCCTCGGCCGCGCCCTCCTCATGACCAGTCTATAGAGATTCACCCCTCTGCCATACATGATTTACGGCAATACCGCGCCCGCTACACAAGGCCCGGAAACAAAAAAGGCAGGCCGAAGCCTGCCCTCACGCACTATGTCCGCACGCTTAGCCGCCGGCGACCATCAGCATCACCCGACGGCCATCTTCCGCCTTGAGTTCGAGCCCTTCAGGCGAGGTTTCTGCGTATGAAACCTGCTCCAGCGCATTCAACAGCGCGATGGTGTTTTTATACGCCGGACAGCTGTCCTCATAAAAACCCTCTACTTCGCTGAAACTCACCTTCGGCAGTGCAATCTCAACTTTCGCAGTCCAATCGGTTTCACACCCTGTTTGCCCGCCAACATGACCGAATTCTCTATCTGAAACGACAAGAGTGGTTGGCGCCAGATCAACGCCTTCGATCTTGCCCTCATATTCGATAGCGACCCAATGGAGGTCAAAGAGCTCGTCGGTCAGCGGCACCGCCTCTTGCGCCGACACGGCGCCACAGGCGCCCACCAGGCCCAAAGCGAGTACGATATTGCGAAGCCCAGCAGCGTTAAATGGCATGTGTGAAAATCACCTTCTTTGAATAGCTTAGTATCTTAGTCCTGCGCACTGCATACCAAGATCAAGCAAACAATGGTGCTTTTATGGTGACGCCGTCATTCAACAGGGCCCATCACCCAGCGAATACGCGTCCCGCTCGGGAAAGAGCACGCCACAAGGCCCCGGCAAAACCGGTTTTCTCTCAGCGACAATTTTGGAGATTTATGGCGGGCAGGGAGGGATTCGAACCCCCGGAAGGCTTGCACCTTCGCCGGTTTTCAAGACCGGAGCAATCAACCACTCTACCACCTGCCCGACGACAATGCGTTTAACGAGGGGGATCGCGCCTGTCCAGTAGCCCCCCTCGTTTTTTCGCTATGGCTTGAGGATAACTGATCCCGTCGTGCCCCGAGACTCAAGGGCGGAATGGGCTTTCGTGGCCTCCTCCAGTGCAAAGCGCTGGCTGATCTCGACTTTGATTGCCCCGCTGGCTATCGCGCCAAACAAGGCCTCCGCCCCTTCGAGCAGTGCAGAGCGTTCCGCGAAATAATGCGCCCCCGTTGGCCGGGTCACATACAGCGATCCCTTGCGCGCCAAAACGCCAAGGTCCGGGATAGCAACAACACCCGAGGCATTGCCAAAGCTCACCATCAATCCACGCGGGCGCAGACAATCGAGCGAGGCGTCAAAGGTCGCCTTGCCGACGCCATCATAAACCACATCGACACCCCTGCCCCCGGTCAGCGCCTTCACGCGCGGCGCGAAGTCCTCCGCCTTATAGTCGATAACATGGTCACAAAACCGCTGCGCTTTCGCGACCTTTTCCGGGCCCCCAGCCGTAGCGATGACCGTTGCGCCTAGGGCCTTGGCCCATTGCGTCCCGATCATCCCCGTACCGCCCGCCGCCGCATGCCAGAGGATGGTCTCCCCCTGCGCCACCGGCCAGGTCTTGAACAGCAGATAATAGGCCGTGAGCCCCTTGAGCAAAGCTGCCGCCGCCGTCTCATCATCGACCCCATCGGGGATCGGCACCACCCGATTGGCCGCGATAATCCGCTCCTCGGCATAAGCACCGACCGTACCCTGATAGGCGACCCGATCCCCTTCACGGAATTCGCTGACGCCCTCGCCCACCGCTGTCACCACGCCGGCAGCTTCATTGCCCGCCACAAAGGGCCGCGGCACGGGGTACAGCCCCGAGCGTTGATAGGTGTCGATAAAGTTGAGGCCGATAGCCGTCTGCCGGATTTTGACCTCTCCGGCTTTGGGCGCGCCGATGTCCCAGTCTTCAACTCTCAGGACTTCAGGACCACCAGTTTCATGGACGGCGACGACTTTACTCATTTAGGAGCCTTTGGCTTACGGGGCGCCGATTTCGGACGTGATTGCGCCCGCGAAATCGGCGTCGAACGCGGTACAGATTTTTCACTCAGAGGTGCTTGGTGCGACGCCGTCACGCCGCGGGCCTGCCCCACAGACGACAGCGCTTCTTCGGTCGAAACGCTACCAATGTCGCCCGTAAAGGGCGAGATTTTGTGTCCACCGCTGCGTTTTGCCCGGCGCTGCTTGGCAAACACATTGAATGCCTCGACCAATACCGAGAAGGCCATAGCCGAATAGATGTAACCCTTTGGAATGTGGAAGCCCAAGCCGTCGGCCACCAGCGTCACACCAATCAGCAACAGGAAGGCCAGTGCCAGCATTTTGGTCGTCGGGTGATCCGCCACGAACTTGGCGATCGGACCAGACGCCACGAACATGACCGCGACAGCAACCAGAACTGCGGCCACCATAACGGCCACCTGATCGGCCGGAACCATGCCGACCGCTGTGATGATCGAGTCGATCGAGAACACCATGTCGATGATCACGATCTGCACCAGAATGGCCTGCAGCGTTGCCGTTCCCGCACTCGCAGCGCTCACCTCATGGTCGCCCTCGATGGCAGCATGCATTTCGTGCGTCGCCTTGTAGATGAGGAACGCACCACCGGCGAGCAGGATGATATCCTTCCAGCTGAACGGCTGCCCGAAGGCTTCAAACACCGGATCTTTGAGCTGCACGATCCAAGAAATCAGGAACAGCAGGATGATGCGGAACACCAAGGCCAGCCCGATCCCGAGCTTTCGCGCAAATTCCGCCTGTTCGCGCGGTAGGCGCGAAACCAGCACAGAGATGAAAACGATATTGTCGATACCAAGCACGATCTCCATGACCGTGAGCGTACCAAATGCGATCCACACATTGGGATCGGAGAGGAGTTCCATCATGGCAGTGTCTCCCAAAGCCGACTCGGGCTCAATTGTCAGTGTATGGTGTGGGTGGCCAGTGGTGAAGCACCCGCCTCTGAACTGCGAAAATGGGCACGCCTGGGCTATTGTTTAGCGCCGAGCACTGCTATGGCCGGAACAGCAAATGCCCTGCGGCGGTTCCACTGTCGCAAATGGCTTTCGACCGACACCCAAAAGGATGCGCCATGAATAAGGATGCTGATGTCATCGTGGTGGGAGGCGGGCTTGCGGGCTCCGCTGCTGCTGTCGCCGTGGCGCGGCTCGGATTTTCGGTCATCCATCTAGCCCCCGCTGCGCCGCCCGATCGGCGCACCTCGGCCCTCATGATGCCAAGCGTCGAATTCCTCGTTGAAAGCGGGCTGGTTTCAGAGCCAGCGCCCCTCGGCCACCCGCTCACCGCCATTCGCATCATCGATGCCACGCCCCGCCTCTTCCGCGCTCCAGAAACCTTGTTTGAATCGACCGAAATCGGCCTGCCCGCCTTCGGCTGGAACTTTGGCAATGCGCGACTTCTTGAGCATTTTCAAAGCACTGCCCCAAAAATCGGACTCATTATCCGAACCGAAAGCGTGTCGGCCTATCACCACGATGGTCAACTGGGCACGGTCACTCTGGCCGATGGTTCGACCCTATCTGCGCCCCTCGTGGTCGGTGCCGATGGCAAGAAGTCTCTGCTGCGCAACGCCGTCGGCATCACCACGCGCGAGCATCAGTTCACTGAGGCTGCCCTCGTTTGTGATCTGGAACTGACCCGCAGCGTTGGCGGCACTTCCATTGAGTTCCACTACCCGCGCGGGCCCTTCACGCTGGTGCCGGCCGGTGGCAACCGCGCCAATCTCGTCTGGATCGACGATGAGACCAAGCTGGGCTCCATTCAGGCTGCGGGCCCAGAAGCGCTCAGAAATGCCCTTCTGGAGCGCTCACAACGCCTGTTCGGTGATCTCAAAATTGTCTCCCCCAGCTTCGTCTTCCCCCTCTCGACACTAACCGTTGATAAGGCGGGAGCTTCTGGGGTGGCCTTGGTCGGCGAGTCTGCGCACGCCTTCCCGCCCATTGGCGCACAGGGCCTCAATTTGGGCCTGCGGGATGTCGCCGATCTTATCGCCGCATTGAAAGCCACAGACACGACCCTGCCTGACTGGGGCGCCAAGGCCGCTGATGATTATGCGCGCCGCCGCGCAGCCGATCTGGCGCAGACCAGCACTATTGTCGACACGCTGTTCAAATCGCTTCTGGCTGACATGCTCCCCAGCCAAACTCTACGCGCGGGCGGCCTGTGGGCACTCAAACTATCCCCGTTCTTGCGCAAGCAGGCTTTTGCCGTTGGCATGGGCCGCCGCTAAAAGCCTCCTCGCCTCACACCTGTACAACAAAAAAGGCCCGGTTTCCCGGGCCTTTTTCAAATTCGTCTGCGTAACGCTTACTGTGCAGCAGGTGCAGCAGGAGCTGCTGGCGCTTCGCCTTCTGCTGGCGTTTCGCTCAGCTGCTTGCGGAGCTGCTCGGCGCGATCCTGAAGAACCTGCTCCAGTGCGTTTTCGCCCGATTCCTGGCTCTGCAGCTGTTCGAACGTCAGGGCCGTATCGCTATCATAAGTCGCGGTGAAACCAGCGAGGTTGATATCGATGGTCAGGTCCTGGTTCTGACGGTTCTTGGCGGTCAGCTTCAGGGTCGAGCCCTTCTTGAGCGAAGCGACATACTGTTCGTTGATCACGAGCTGAGTCGAGCACGACTGCTGATCACACAGCATGTACGGCACGCGAACTGGCTTGGCATTGTCGATCTGCCAGGTCAGGCCGAACGGCAGCAGCACGCCAAGCGGAACGGCAGCAACAGCCAACAGGCGGCTTTCTTGGCCCGGATCGTCACGCAGCAGGAAGGAGCCGAGGAACTGGCCGTTTGCGAGCACCACTTGGCGCATCACGCAAGCCTTCTGGCCGTCTTCGAGCGGATCACAAACCTTTAGCCAGTTCTGCGATGGCATATTGTCGACGACAGCGCCGACTTCAGCAACAGCACCGCCCTCGGCCGCAGCAGGAGCTTCAGCAGCCGGTACTGCAGGAGCCGCGTCCTGCGCGAAAGATACAGCCGGGGTCAGCATAAACGCTGCCGCTGCGATTCCGGCCACGAGGGGTTTCTTGAACGTCATAAAATGTCCTTGTCTTCCTTGGCGGTCCGGGCAGCCCAAAGCTACCGAAATACCTGAACTGCCCTTCAAGGGCTCAAATCGGGCAATAACATGACCGATGAGAGTTGCCAAAAGATTATAGCGCCTCGTGTCCGAGACTTCAGTTAACTCTTATTCTCAGCCAAACGCGCCAGTTTACTCATAATTGCGGCTGCACCCTTGAGCCTTTGCTCCGGCGTTGGCCAATTGCGCACGAACACGAGCTTCTGATCAGGCTTGATCTTCACCTGATTGGACAGGTCCGAAACCATGCGCACCAGACCAATCGGATTGGGGAACTCGTTGTTTCGCAACGTCACCACCGCGCCCTTCGGACCAGCGTCGACCTTTTCGACATTGGCCTGACGGCAGAGTGCCTTGACCAGAATGACCTTGAGTAGCGATTCCACCTCTTCCGGCAGCGGCCCGAACCGGTCGATCAGCTCCGCACCCGCAGCATCAATGTCGCGAATATCGCTCAAATCACCAAGACGGCGATAGAGCTGCATGCGCAACTGCAGATCAGGCACATAGCTTTCCGGAATCATCACCGGCATGCCGAGCGAAATCTGCGGGCTCCACTCGTTCTTGTCGTCGTATTCCTCGTCGCCACCAGCGCGCAGGTTCGCCACAGCTTCTTCCAGCATCGACTGGTAAAGCTCGAAACCGACTTCGCGGATATGGCCCGACTGCTCGTCGCCGAGCAAATTCCCTGCCCCGCGAATATCCAGATCGTGGCTCGCCAGTTGGAAGCCAGCGCCAAGGCTTTCGAGCGACTGCAGCACGCCCAAACGACGCTCTGCGGTGTCGGTGAGCTTCTTGTCGGCAGGCACGGTGAACAGCGCATAGGCGCGCTGCTTGGCCCGGCCGATACGCCCACGGATCTGATAAAGCTGCGCCAGACCAAATTGGTCGGCACGATGCACGATCAGCGTATTGGCATTCGGAATATCGAGCCCCGATTCCACAATGGTCGTCGCCAACAAAACGTCGAACTTGCCGTCGTAGAAATTGTTCATGATGTCGTCGAGTTCGCCCGGCGGCATCTGCCCATTGGCGATGACATAAGAGACTTCCGGCACCTGCACGCGCAAGAACTCGGCAATATCGGCCTGATCCTTGATGCGCGGCACCACATAGAAGCTCTGCCCGCCGCGATATTTTTCGCGCAGCAAAGCTTCGCGGATCGAGAGCGGATCGAAAGGCGAAATAAAGGTACGGATCGCCAAACGGTCGACCGGCGGCGTCGCCAACAGCGACAGATCGCGAACGCCAGTCAGCGCCAGTTGAAGCGTGCGCGGGATCGGCGTTGCCGTCAGCGTCAGCACGTGAACATTGGCCTTGAGCTCCTTGAGGCGCTCCTTGTGGCTCACGCCAAAGTGCTGTTCCTCGTCGATAATCAGGAGACCCAAGTCCTTGAAACTGATCGACTTCGACAAGAGCGCATGGGTGCCGATAACGATATCGACATGCCCATTGGCCAAGCCTTCCTTGGTTACTTTCAGTTCGCCCGCAGGCACCATGCGCGAGGCATGACGCACATTGACCGGCAAACCATGGAAGCGTTCAGAGAAGTTCTTGAAATGCTGACGCGCCAAGAGCGTTGTCGGCACAACCACCGCCACCTGCTTGCCCGAAAGCGCCACGGCGAAGGCCGCGCGGATGGCAACTTCGGTCTTCCCAAAGCCAACGTCGCCGCAGACGAGGCGATCCATCACCTTGCCCGAGGTCAGATCGTCAAACACCGCCCCAATGGCGTTGAGCTGGTCTTCCGTTTCCTCATAGGGGAAGCGCGCCACGAACTCATCGTAAGCGCCAGAATTGAGGTCCACCGAATCGGCGCGGACCAGCAAGCGTTGCGCCGCCAGCTTGATAAGCTGTTCCGCCATTTCGCGGATGCGCTTCTTGAGCTTGCCCTTCTTAGCCTGCCAGGCCACGCCACCGAGTTTATCGAGCGTCACCGAGGCATCGTCTGCACCATAACGGGTTAGCAGTTCGATGTTTTCGACCGGCAGGTAAAGCTTAGTCTCGCCGCCATATTCGAGCTCGACGCATTCATGCGGAGCGCCACCGGCCTGAATGACCTTCAGCCCCAGGAAGCGACCAATACCGTGGTCGACGTGCACTACGAGATCGCCTGCACTCAAACTCGCCGCTTCCGTCAGCGCATCCGAAGCCTTCTTCTTGCGCTGCGGCCGCAAAATGCGCTCGCCCAAAATATCCTGCTCGGTCAGAACCAGCAGGTCTTTGGTTTCAAAGCCAGATTCGAGGGGTAACACGATCAACGAAGTGGTCGCCGCGCTCGTGGTTTCCGCGTCTTTCCAGTTCTCGCCGAGGCGCGGATTGGTCAGCCCGTGATCCTTGAGCACCTGCGCCATGCGATCGCGCGTCCCCGCGCTCCAGCAGGCCACAATTGCGCGGCGACCATTGCGGCGCTCCGTAAGCAGCCGCTCCACCACCTTCTCAAAAAGGTTGACGTCATTGGCCAAACGGTCCGCAGCAAAGCTCGGGGCAATATGCCCACCGGCATCGTCACCCGATTTCGTCTGCGGCGACAGAAACGCCGAAAGCTGAATGACCGACGCCCCCGCCAACTGCGCTGGCGTCACATCAACATTGTAAAGCAGTTCTGGCTTGATCGGCTTATAGGGCGCCCCTGCCCCCGCCACCTGCGGCGCCAGACGCGCGGTCTCGCGCGCATCGTAATAATCGGCAATCTGCTCGACACGCTCGCCATAGGCTTCGTTCACCTGATCGTCGAAGACGAACGGGGCATCGCCCACATAATCCGCCAGACTATCGAGCTTTTCATAAAAGAACGGCAGCCAGTGCTCCGTGCCCGAATAGCGCGACCCGCCACTTACCGATGAATAGAGCGGGTCATCATGGGTGTTGCCACCAAAAGTCGCCGTATAGTTCTGACGGAAACGGCGAATGGTGGCTTCATTGAGCACCAGCTCGCTCATCGGCGTCAGATCAATGCGCTTAAGATTTCCCGTCGTCCGCTGTGTATCGGGATCAAACGTCCGGATCGTTTCCAGCTGGCTGCCAAAAAAGTCAAAGCGCAGCGGCGCATCCGCATTGGCCGGGAACAGGTCAATCAACCCACCACGGACTGCAAATTCACCGCTTTCGCGCACCGTCGGCACGCGCAAATAGCCATTGTTTGCCGCCCAACCGATTAGCTTATCGCCATCGACTACCCGACCCACCGCCGCCGAAAACGACATGGTTTCGACAACAGCGCGCGGCGGCAACTTTTGCACCAGCGCATTGACCGCCGTCAGTACAATCGCGCCCTTGGTTCCGCTGGTCAGCGCCGCCAGCGTTTTCATACGCGCCGCGATGGTCACATTGTTTGGCGACACACGGTCATATGGCAGGCTGTCCCAGGCAGGCAGTTGCAATATCGTGTGTCCGGGCAACATCGCCCCCAACACTTCCGCCATGCGCTGCAAGCGCCGTCCATCACGCGCCACGAACACCACCGCCGCCGCATCATCCGGCGCGTTTTTGAGGCGTTGTTCAACCAGCCGTGCCAACACCAATGGCTGCATGCCATCGGGTACGTTGGAGATGGTGCGAACTGTGGGCGTAATGTCAGAAGAAGTCATCGGGCGACGCGGGCCTCGTGGTCGGCAATAAGAAGGTCGAGGAAAGAACGATCCACATGCGCTGGCGGCTCCTCCTGCCGGAGCACCCATTTCAGCAATGGCGGGTCTTCTTCGTTCATCAGCGCTTCGAGCTTATCGAGCTGCGCCTCATCGTAGTTTTCCAGATGCGCATCCGCGAATGGACCGAGCACCAAGTCCATTTCCTTGGTCCCACGATGCCACGCGCGATAGCGCAGCCGTTTACGTCGAATAGCGATCTCTTCACCGGCCGTCATTTGCGACACCCATGATTGAATTTTGTTCTCGATTTGGACTTGTTCTTTACGCGTGTTAGCCAACAATGTCAGCCCTATTCCGTCATGCCCCTGAATGTCAGCAATTTGCCCCTTCAGTGGCCCAAAAGTGCCGGCCAAAGGCCACAGAAGTGCCAATAGATGCCCCTCGGTAAGGAGAATCATTCTTGTCCCGTCCCGATGAATTGCAGCCCCTGTTCCGCTCGCTCCACTCCATCAAAGGCGTGGGCGATAAGCTCGCAGCATTGCTGACCAAATTCTTCGGCGCTCCGGGCGGACAAGAGGCCATCGTCCTCGACATTCTGATGCATATGCCCTCCGGCGTCGTCGATCGCCGCCGCCAGGTCGGCATTGCAGAAGCCTATTTAAATCAAATCGTTACGCTGAAACTCCACATCGACCGGCACCAACCGCCACCACGCGGAAAGCTACATGTGCCACATCGCGTTTTCGCGCATGACGAGACCGGCGAACTGTCCTTGGTGTTCTTCCGCGCCCAAGGCGGCTGGGTCGAAAAAGCTCTCCCCGTCGGCGAAGAGCGCTATGTCTCTGGTAAGGTCGATTTCTTCAACGGCCAAAAGCAGATAACGCACCCAGACTATATCGTCGAAGCCGAGAAATTCGCAGAACTCCCCCTCGTCGAGCCAGTCTATCCGCTCACAAGTGGCCTGAGTTCCAAGGCCTTAGCGAAGCTGGTGCGCCAGTCCGTTGAAATCATTCCGGAATTGCCGGAATGGATTGACGCTGAAACCATGCGCCAACGCAAGTGGCCAAACTTCGCCCAAGCCATGCGCGAAGTCCATTTGCCAGAGAATCCTGACCAGGGCCAACTCTGGTCCCCGGCCCGCCAACGCCTTGCTTATGATGAGTATTTAGCGGGCCAAATCACCCTACAATTGGTGCGTTCGACCATGGTCGCCCAAAAGGGCAAGTCCCGTACTTTCAACGGGAGTATCACCTCCCGCGTCGCCGCCGCGCTTCCCTTTTCCCTGACCGACGGCCAAAATCAGGCCCTCGAAGAAATCCGCGCCGACCTCGCCAGCCCCGACCGCATGTCCCGCCTCCTGCAAGGTGACGTCGGCTCCGGCAAGACCGTTGTGGCTCTTATGTCCATGGCGGCAATGGCAGAAAGCGGCGCGCAATCGGCGTTGATGGCTCCGACCGAATTGCTGGCTTCACAGCATTTTAAAACCATTCAGCCTCTCGCTGAAGCGGCAGGCCTAGGCTGCGCATTGCTCACCGGAAAAATGCCCGCAGCCGAAAAACGCAAGATTCTAGCAGGACTTGCCGATGGCTCGATCCACATCGCCCTCGGCACCCACGCCCTCTTCCAATCCGGCGTCGCCTTCCACAATCTGGGCCTCACCGTCGTCGACGAACAACACCGTTTCGGCGTCCACCAGCGCCTAGCCCTCTCTGACAAAGGCCGCGACACTGACCTTCTCGTCATGACCGCCACGCCCATCCCGCGGACTCTGGTACTCACCCACTTCGGCGACATGGCCGTCTCTGTTCTCAAAGAAAAGCCGCGCGGCCGCCAACCCATTGATACGGCAGTGCTCTCGATCAATGACTACGGCCGCGTCATAAACCGTCTCATCGCCCGTCTCGGCGAAGGTGCGCAGGCCTATTGGGTCTGCCCGCTGGTCGAAGAAAGCGAATTTATCCAAGTCGTCAGCGCTGAAGATCGCTTTGCCGAACTGCAAAAAGTCTTCGGCGATCAGGTGGCCCTCGTCCACGGCCGCATGTCCGCCGCCGCCAAGCAAGAGGTTATGGCGCGCTTTAAAGCCAATGAAATCAAACTGCTGGTCGCCACAACGGTCATCGAAGTGGGCGTCGACGTCCCCAACGCCACGATCATGATCATCGAACACGCCGAGCGCTTTGGCCTCGCGCAGCTCCATCAGCTGCGCGGCCGCGTCGGCCGTGGCTCGCAACGCTCTGCCTGCCTGCTTCTCTTCAAAGAACCGCTCAGCGAAACCGCCCAAGCGCGTCTCGAAACCATCAAATCCACCGAAGATGGTTTTGAGATCGCCGAACGCGACCTCGACCTCCGCGGTCAAGGCGACGTCTTAGGCACCCGCCAATCCGGCATGCCCGGCTACCGCGTCGCCGTCCCAGACGTACATCGGCACTTGCTTGAGTTCGCCCATGACGACGCCAAAGCCCTAATGCAACGCAACCCCGGCCTCACCGGCCCCGACGGCGAAGCCGCCCGTACGCTGTTGTATTTATTCCGAAAAGATCTGGCGATTCCACTGATCAGGGCGGGTTAAACGGCAAGCACTGGCGCGACTCCTCCCCCTACCAGGGGGGACTGTTCATTTGGGACTCCTTATGAGGTGTCTGTTGAAGAACAGATTGAGCGTAATCTCGAGCATCTGCACTGTTTTGGAGACGCGCTTTGTCCGCCGATTGAACCGCGCAAGATTGTCCCTGATTGAGGAATTGGAGGACTCAATCAGGTGGGTTTGCGCCTTTGTTTCCAAATGTGGCACGGTCACGCCATTGCGCTTGAAAGCGAGTGCGTAACAAGAGTTGGCATCGGTAAAGATGGCCCCGATCTCACCCACAGCCT